>CAZZVB010000022.1:0-30117 GCA_964657445.1 uncultured Burkholderiaceae bacterium
CGCGGGCCGCCGGGTTCTTCGGGCGCAGGCGCGTAGCTACGCTGCCGGGTCAGCTCCGGCTCGCGCGTTTGACGGATCAGCGCATCCATGCGGTCCGCCAACCGCTCGCCGCGGTCGATCAGCGCGAGCAGGTCCTCCTTCAAAGCCGACGCGGACTCGATCTGGCGGGCGATGTGGCGGCCTGCGCCGTCGGCGGCGCTGCGCAACCGCTCGATCCCGTTTTCGGCCTGGTGCGTGCTGTCATTGAACGCCGCCAGCAGGCCCTCCAGCTCCGCACGGTCCCGCCGGACAATGCCGAGCGCACGTTCCAGGCGCAGCGCGTGGAACAGCATCGCGCTCAGCAGCACGAGCAGCACGACTTCCAGCAGGATCTGCCAGCCAACCATTCTGGTTCCTCATTGCTTAGTGCTCACCGCGCGGTAGCGGCGCCACTTCGTGGTCGATGCGCACCGCGACACGGTTCTTGCGCCGCCCGACACGGCCCTCGAACAGGGTGACGGAGCCGCAGCGCAGTTGCACGGCGCTGCCGGGGCCGCTGGCCAGCACGATCTGGCTGCCGGGCTGCAGCGCCATCACATCCGCCAGGCTCATGGTCTGTTCGTCGAGCACGACGTCGAGATCGACATCCGTGGCCCATAGCTCCTCCGCGAGGTGGGTTTCCCAGATGCTGTCACGGCCGAACTTCTCACCCATGAACTGCTGCAACAGCAGCTCCCGCACCGGCTCCAGGGTCGCGTAGGGCAGCAACAGCTCCATCCGGCCGCCACGGTCTTCCATATCCACCCGCAAGCGGGCCAGCACGGCGGCGTTGGACAGGCGGCTGATCGTGGCGAAGCGCGGGTTCACTTCCAGCCGTTCGAACTTGAACGTCACCGGGCAGAGCGGATCGAAGCTCGCCGACAGATCGGCCAGCACGACCTGGATCAAGCGCTCCACCAGGGTCCGCTCGATCGTGGTATAGGGCCGTCCTTCGATGCGCATCGCCGCCGTGCCGCGCCGGCCGCCGAGCAGCACGTCCACGATGGAGTAGATCATCGCGGAATCCACCACCATCAGGCCGTAATTGTCCCATTCCTCCGCCTTGAACACGGCGAGCATGGCGGGCAGCGGAATGGAGTTCAGGTAGTCGCCGAAGCGCAGCGACAGGATGTTGTCGATCGAGACGTCCACGTTGTCGGAGGTGAAGTTGCGCAGGCTGGTGGACATGATGCGGACCAGCCGGTCGAACACGATCTCCAGCATCGGCAGGCGTTCGTACGACACGAGGCCGGAGGAGATGATCCGGTGCATCCCGGACCGGTCGTCATCGGCCGAGGCGCCTTCCTCGAACCCCAGCAGGCTGTCGATCTCCGCCTGGTTGAGCATGCGGGCGGGCGCCGTCGCCTCCGAAGTCCAATCTGCGGGAGCTTCCTCGGCGCCGCTCATTGCACCAGCAATTCGCTGAACAGCACGTCCACCACTTGCGCAGGTGCCGCAGCCAGGCTGGCGCGCGCGATCAACTCCTCCCGCAGGCGGTAGGTGCCGGCGGAGCCGCGCAGTTCTTCGGGCCGCATCTCCCGCAGGTATGTCTGGAACAGATCGACCACCCGTGGCTGGGCGGCCTCAAACGCCGGCTGATCGGCGGCCTTGGACAGTTCGAGCCGCACCTTCAGCTTGACGTAGGACGGCTTGCGGCCCGGCGCGTTGAGGTTGGCGATCATCTCCGGCAGTTCGACGAAGACCGGCGCCGTGCTAGCCGCCTCCTTCGCATGCTCCGCCACTTTGTCGTGCGACATCCCGAGCAGCTTGGGCAGCACGCCCGTGAACCACAGTCCGCCGCCGGCCGCCGCCAGCAACACCGGCACGGCGATCAGCAGCAGCTTCATCTTCCCCGGCGGCTTGCGCTTGCCGGCGCCACCAGCCGTGTCGCTTGAAGCCGCTTCCGCTGTTGCCGCGCTCACACCCTGCCCCTCGTTGATGCGCGGCACTCTGGCGAGGATGGGTTAACCCGGACGTAACGGCCGCGAGGGTCGAATCCGCCCGGCAAGATGTGCCGCGCCAGGTCAGGGAATGGCAGCTTGCCGGGCGTTTCGCACTGGCATGTGCCTTGCCCTCACCAAGGCGAACCATCCCGGACCCGCACGATGCAGAACGCCATGACCGTTGCCCTCTCCCGCCTGGTCGCCCAGCAGCGCGCCATGGACGTCACGGCGACCAACCTGGCCAATGCCGACACGCCGGGTTTCAAAACCGGCCGCACCCTGTTCGCAGATTGGCTCAGCACGCAAACTGGCGCCGATACCGCCCGCGGCGACAAGGTGCTGAGCTATACGCAGGACCGCGCGACCTATCGCGAGCAGACGCAAGGCGCGCTGACCCACACCGCCAACCCGCTCGACCTTGCCATCACGGGCGACGGTTTCTTCACCGTGCAGACCAAGGCTGGCCCTATGCTGACCCGCGCCGGGCGGTTCGGCTTGCAGACGGATGGCTCGGTCGCCGACGCCGACGGCAACGCCCTGCTCGATGTGCAGGGCCAGCCGATGCGGGTCGCCGCGGCCGATACCATCCTGCACGTCGCGGGTGACGGCACGCTGAGCAGCGAGAACGGCACGCTGGGCAAGATCGGCGTGGTGACGCCTGCCGATCCCAACCGCGTGCAGGCCCAAGGCGACCGGCTGTTCAGCACCGAGACCAACACCAGCGCGGTGGCGCGGCCCAGAGTGCTGGAAGGCGCGCTCGAGGAAAGCAACGTCCAGCCCGTGGCCGAGACCACCCGCATGATGAACGAGTTGCGGGAGTTCCAATTCGTCACCCAGTTCGTGCAGGCGGAATCGGAGCGGCAGCAGACCGCGATCGACAAGCTCACGCAGCATCAGGGCTGAGGAGCAGACGATGCGCTCGCTCGACATCGCGTCCACCGGAATGCAGGCACAGCAGACCAACGTGGACGTCATCTCCAACAACCTGGCCAACATGACGACGACGGGGTTCAAGCGCCGGCGCGCCGAGTTCCAGGATCTGATCTACGAGAACCTTCGCCGGGTCGGGTCCAACACCTCGGATGGCGGCACGGTGGTGCCGGCGGGCGCGCAGGTGGGCTTGGGCGTGCGGACTGCGGCGATCTACCGCATCAACGAGCAGGGCACGCTGCAGCAGACCTCCAACAGCCTGGACCTGGCCATCCAGGGCAACGGGTATTTCCCGGTGACGCTGCCCTCCGGGGAGACGGCCTATACGCGGGACGGCACGTTCGGCCTGGCGCCGGACGGCACCATCGTGTCGGCGGATGGCTACCCGATCGCGGGCGGGATCGTTGTGCCCACCAACGCGCTCTCGGTGACCATCAACACGGCCGGCGTAGTGCAAGTGAGCCTGAGCGGCCAGACCGCCCCGCAGACCGTCGGCACGTTGCAGCTTGCCGTGTTCCCGAACGAGGCAGGGCTGGATGCGCAGGGCGACAACCTGCTGCTGCAAAGTGCCGCCAGCGGCAATGCGGTGACGGGCGCGCCGAGTTCGCCGGGCTTCGGCAGCGTCATGCAGGGGTTCGTCGAAGGCTCCAACGTCAACGTGGTGACCGAAATCTCCAACCTGATCACGGCGCAGCGGGCTTATGAGATGAACAGCAAGGTCATCACGACGTCCGACCAGATGCTCTCCACCCTGACGAACCTGCGATGAGGGCGATGCTGGTGCTGGCACTGCTGGCCGCATCGCCGGCCTGGAGCGCCACGTTGCGCGGCGGCACGGCACTGTCGGACCCGGCGGTGCGGCTGTCCGACCTGTTCGACGGGGTGGAGCACGACCGCAGCATCGGCCCCGGCCCCGAACCCGGCGGCCGCATCATCGTCGAAGCCGCACAGCTTGGTGCGATCGCGCGCCAATTCGGAGTGGATTGGCGGCCCGCCAGCAGCGCCGACCGCATCGTCCTGGAACGGCCCGGACGCCCTTTCCCGCGCGAAGACGCGATGGCGGCGCTGCGACGGGCGCTGGCGGTGGCGGGCGTGCCGCGGGATGCCGACATCGACATGCCCGGCTTCTCCGCCCCCATGATCCCCGCCGAGGCAGGCGGACAGGGCGAAGTGGGCCAGTTGGACTACGAAGGCGCCCAAGCCGGCGGGAGCGGACGGTTCACCGCGGTGCTGTCGGTCACCGCGCCCGGCATGGCGCCGGCCCATGCCAGGCTCTCCGGCCAGGTGATCGAAATGGTCGAGCTGCCGGTGGCAGCGCACCGGATGATGCCGGGCGACGTCATCGGCCCGGGCGACCTGCAGCCGGGGCGGCTGCGGGCCAGCGCGGTGCGGTCCGAGGTGGCGCAAGTGCCGGCGCAGGCGGTGGGCATGGCGATGCGTCACCCGATCGGCGCCGGCGCGCCGCTGCCACTGGCCGATCTGGTTCGGCCGACCGCGGTGCAGAAGGGTGACGTGGTGCAGATGCAACTCGACTTGCCGGGCATCTCCGTGGTCGCCCAGGGCACCGCGATGGATAGCGGCGCGCGGGGCGACCGCATCCGCGTGCTGAACCCGGCGTCCCGCGCGCTGGTCGATGCCGAGGTGGTGAGCAGCGGCACGGTCCGGGTGAGCGGGACGGTGCCGGCGCTGCTGCCGCCGGGTGCGCCGGTGCCGGTCAGGGTCGCCGGGCGATGAGGGCGGCGCTTGTGCTGCTGCCGCTGGCACTGTCGGGCTGCGGTGCCTTGACCAAGCTGGCGGAGATTGGGGAGCCGCCGGTCATGACGCCGACCGCCAATCCGGTTGACGATCCGAAATACCGGGCCGTCACGATGCCGATGCCGAAGCCGGAGCTGGCGCCGACGCAGGTCAGCAGCCTGTGGCGCTCCGGCAGCCGGGCGTTCTTCAAGGATCAGCGCGCAGCCCAGGTGGGGGATATCCTCACCGTGCTGGTCAACATCGCCGATACCGCCGCCCTGGCCAACGCCACTGGGACGACACGCACGGGAACGGAGACGGCGGGTTTGGGGAACCTCGGCGGTTTGGAAACCAAGCTGAAGGCGGCCGGCTTGGACCCGAAAAACCTGTTGAACAGCAATAGCACGAACGCCAACACCGGCACGGGGACGATCGCGCGAAACGAAACTGTCACGCTCCGGCTGGCCGCCGTGGTCACCCAGGTGCTGCCAAACGGCAATCTGGTGGTGTCGGCGCGCCAGGAGGTTCGCGTGAACAGTGAGTTGCGCGAGTTGCTGGTCAGCGGCGTAGTGCGTCCGCAGGACATCGCCAGCGACAACACGGTGCTGCACGACCGCATGGCGGAGGCCCGTATCTCCTACGGCGGACGCGGCACGCTGACGGATCTGCAGACGCCGCGATACGGGCAGCAGCTTTTGGATATCGTGCTGCCGTTTTAGCGATGACGGTGGGCTGCAAGCCCGCCCTGCGCTCCTCGGCTAGTCGTCGCGGTGGACGCGCTCCATGCGCTCGTGGCGCTCCTGCGCTTCGATCGACAGGGTTGCGATCGGGCGGGCCTCGAGGCGCTTGAGGCCGATCGGCTCGCCAGTTTCCTCGCAGAAGCCGTAGGTGCCGGCTTCGATGCGCTGCAGCGCCTGGTCGATCTTGCTGATCAGCTTGCGGGCACGATCGCGTGTGCGAAGTTCCAGCGCCCGGTCGGTTTCGACGCTGGCACGGTCGGTGATGTCGGCTTCGTGGATGCCACCCTCGGACAAGCTCGCCAGGGTGCCATCGGCTTCGCGCAGAAGGTCATTGCGCCAGCGAAGCAGCTTCTGGCGGAAGTATTCCGCCTGGCGCGGCTCCATGAATTCTTCGTCCTCGCCGGGCCGGTAGTCGGGGGGCAGGGTGAGCATCATAGGTGCCATCCTTCGGTCTAAAATGCCGTCCGGGAGCGTTCGCGGCGGTCTATAGCGACGCGGGAACGTGTCGCCAAGAGCACAGATGATTTGCGGCCCGCGCTTTGAGGCGCGCCGGGACTGTGGCAGGGGTCTGTGGCCGATCGGTCACATACCGAAGCGGGCCAGTTCGATTTTGGCCCGTAGCGAGATCGCGTGCAGCACCGACTGCAAGGCCGGCGTGGCGGCATCGGGGCAGGCCTCTGACAACTCGGACAGGCGCTGCAGGGTATCGGGCTGGGCAGCATTCCCGAGCAAGGCCAATTGCAGCTCGGTCAGGGCCGCCAACAGCGCCTTTCCATGACGCCTGGCCTGACGGTCCCTGACATCGCCATCTTCGCCCAGAAACGCCCCCAGCGCCGAGGCCGCAGACGCGGCTGACGCTGCGGACGCCGGGCTGGTGTCGGCCGGAATCTCGAAGCCGGATCCGGAACGCGTCCGGCCGGTGCCTGCCGCCTTGGCTGCTGGCGCTCCCACCGGGCCTACGGTCAGCATCGGCTCGGTCCTTCCTGCCTGGCCGGCGGATTGTGCCGGCCTTGGTTGACGCGTTTCGGCGGACGTCTGCCGCCCAAACGCTGGCACGACGCTTGCGCTCATACCTGCGGCAGGACCGTGCCTGTCAAAACTGAACGAGCCGGAAAGAAACTTGTGGCCTCCTGGCGAACCCTGCCGACCGCCATCGTCATGCTGCTCTGGCTCGCCGGCGCGGCGGCGGCGCAAATACGCATCAAGGACATCGCGGACGTGGAGGGCATCCGTGAGAACCAGCTGGTCGGCTATGGCCTCGTGGTCGGGCTGAACGGGACGGGCGACCGGCTGGACAGCGCGGTGTTCACCCGCCAATCGCTGATCGGGATGCTGGAGCGGCTGGGCGTCAACACGCGCGACCAGGAAGCCAAGCTCGCAACCAAGAACGTTGCGGCCGTGATGGTCACGGCCAATCTGCCGGCCTTCGCCCGCGGCGGCAGCCGGATCGATGTCGCGGTGTCCGCACTGGGCGACGCGAAGGACCTGGCGGGCGGCACCCTGCTCGTGACGCCGCTGCTCGGCGCCGATGGCGAGGTGTATGGCGTGGCGCAAGGCGCGCTCGCCACCGGGGCTATCTCGGCACGCGGCGCAGCGGCGTCCGTCACGCGCAACATCCCCACCTCGGCGCGCATCGCCAACGGCGCCACGGTGGAAAAGGAGTTGCCGTTCCAGCTCGGCAGCCGGTCGGAACTGCGGCTGGCGCTGCGCAATCCGGACCTGACCACGGCACGCCGGGTCGCCGAGGTGGTGAACGCGGCGCTGGGCGGCGGCGTGGCGGCCGCGCGCGATCCGCGCACCATCTCGCTATCGTTGCAGGGGCGTGACGTCATCGATGCGCTGGGCCGGATCGAGGATCTGCGCATCGTCCCCGACAGCCCGGCAGTGGTGGTGATCGACGAGGCGAGCGGCATCATCGTCATGGGCGCCAACGTGCGGGTCAGCACGGTCGCCATCGCGCAGGGCAACCTCACCATCCGCGTCACGGAAACGCCGCAGGTCTCGCAACCCCGGCCGCTCTCGAATGGGACGACGACGACGGTGCCGCGCACCAGCGTGCAGGTGGATGATTCGTCGGACAAGCGGCTCGGCATCATCAATGCCAGCGTCACCTTGCGCGACCTGGTGGCGAGCCTGAACGCGCTCGGCATCGGGCCGCGCGACATGATCAGCATCCTGCAGGCCATCAAGGCCGCGGGCGCGCTGCAAGCCGATCTGCAGGTGCGGTGATGAACGCGCCCGCGATCACGACGACACTGCCGCAGGCGCTGGTCGATCGTGCGTGGAAGGCGGCGCAGGATTTCGAGGCGATGGCGCTCAATCAGTTTCTGGCGCCGATGTTCGACACGGTCGATCTGTCGGCCGGGCCGTTGGGTGGCGGACAGGCGGAGAACCAGTGGAAGCCGATGCTGGTGGAGGCACTGGCCAAGCAAATCGCCCATGGCAGCGGCCTGGGGATCGCGCAACCGGTGTTCCGCCAGATGATCCAGCTTCAGGAAGCAGCGAACGCGAAGGGCGCCGGATGAACACCGATCTACTCACGGCAACGAACCGGCTTTGCGACGTGCTCGCGGCCGAGAACGCCGCGCTGGCCGCACTCGATCTACCCCGCGCGGCAGCGATGCTGGATGCGAAGCAGGCAGCGATGGCCGCGCTCACGGCGGCGCGTTCGGCTGGCCCTACGCCGCACAGCCCGGCTTTGCAGCAGGGCGTGGGCCGCCTGCGCGAACTGGCGGAGGAGAACCGGCGCCTGCTGGAGCGCGGCCTGGCGGTGCAGTCACGCGTGCTGGCGGTGATTGCCAGCGCGGCCCGCGCGAGCCATCCAGCGCCACGCTATGGCCGCTCTGGCGGCTATGCGGACCGTCCATCCTCCGGCTGGGCGCTCTCCGCCCGCGCATGACGCGCAAGCGCCGCCGTGCTATCGCCCGACGATGCCAGAGTTCAGCTTCCTGCTGCCGCCCGGCGGCCTCTCGCTCGAGGGCGGCGGCGCCTACATCCGCAACATGATCGCGGCGCTGCGTAGCGCCGGTCACGCCGTGCAGACCGGCGGCGAGCATGGCCCTGCCACGATCCGCATCATCGACGGCGCCGTGCTGCCGAGCATCTCGCCGGAACAGACGGTCGGCGCGATCGGGCTCATCCATCACCCGGCGGCGCTCGCGGCCGCGGAGGATCATGTCGCGGTGCGCAAGGCGGAGCGGGAACGGCTGGCTTTGCTGCGCCGGATCGTGACCACCAGCGAGGCGGTGAAGGAACGGCTCATGGCTGAGTTTGCGGTCGATGCCGCGCGCATCAGCGTCGTTCGGCCCGGCGTGGCGGATGTATCGCGCAGCACCGGGTCCGGCGATGCCGGCCTCTGCCGCGTGCTTTCGGTTGGTGCGCTGGTGCCGCGCAAAGGACATGGCGTGTTGATCGCGGCCCTGGCAAAGCTGTTCGACCTGCCCTGGCGCTTGGTCATCGCAGGCGATGCAGAGCGCGACCCTGCCCATGCGGACATGCTGCATCGTTTGGCTGCCGAATTGGGCGTCGCCAAGCAGGTCCGGTTTGCCGGCAAGCTGGACGAGACGGAGTTGGCGGCCGAGTGGCAGCAGGCCGATGTCTTCGCACTCGCGACGGAATGGGAAGGCTTCAGCAGCGCGGTTGCGGAAGCGTTGCGCCGGGGATTGCCGGTGGCCGTGACCGCCGGCGGGTCCGCCGCGGAACTGGTCACCCCGGCGGCCGGCGTGATCTGCACGCCTGGCGACGCCGCAGGATTTTCCAAATCGATCCGCCGGCTGATCTTCGACACCGATCTTCGCCGTGAAATGGCGGACGCCGCATGGCAGGCTGGCCGGGCGCTGCCGGATTGGCAGACCCAGGCGGCCCATTTCGTAAAGGCTGCCCAATGCTCCTAGGCTGCATCGCCGACGATTTCACCGGCGCCACGGATCTCGCCTCGACCCTGGTGCGCAACGGCATGCGCACCGTCCAGGTGATCGGCGTGCCGGCAGGACCGGTGCCCGACGCCGATGCTGTCGTGGTGGCCTTGAAGGCCCGCACCAACCCGGCGCGCGAAGCGGTCGCCGAAAGCCTCGCCGCGTTGCGCTGGCTGCAGGCGGCTGGCTGCCGGCAGTTCTTCCAGAAATATTGCTCCACCTTCGACAGCACGGACGAAGGCAACATCGGCCCGGTCGCCGACGCGCTGACCAGCGCCCTGGGCAGCGGCTTCGCCCTCGCCTGCCCGGCGTTTCCCGCCAATAAACGCTCGGTATTCCAGGGCCATCTGTTCGTCGGCGCAATGCTGCTGAACGAGAGCGGGATGGAGCATCACCCGCTGACGCCGATGCGCGACCCGAACCTCGTGCGCGTGTTGTCGCGGCAGACCGACGGCACGGTCGGCCTCGTCGCTTGGGAGGTCGTGTCGCAGGGCGCTGAGGCGATCAAGCGCGCGATGAATGCGTTGAAGGAACAGGGCCGGCGCTACTGCATCGTGGACGCGATCAGCGAGGGGGATCTGTTCGCGATCGGTGAGGCAGCGGCGGGACATGCGCTGATCACTGGAGGTTCCGGCGTGGCGATGGGGCTGCCGGAAAACTTCCGTAGGGCCGGCCTTTTGGCCGCGCACAGCGATGTGACGGCGCTGCCCGCGGCGCCGGGCCATGCGGCGGTGCTGGCAGGGTCCTGCTCACGCGCGACGCTGTTCCAGCTCGGGGCCGCAAGGGACCGCGTGCCGACGCTGGAACTGGACCCGCTCGCGACGCCGGATGCCTCTGCGCTTGCGGCCACCGCTTTGGAGTGGGTGCAGGGCAAGCTCAGCGACACGCCCGTCGTGATTGCCGCATCGGCGCCGCCAGAGCGGGTCGCGGCCTTGCAGGCGAAGATCGGGCGGGATGCGGCCGGGGCGTTGGTCGAAGACACGCTGGCGGCGATCGCCGCCGGGCTGGTCGAGCATGGTGTGCGCCGCATGGTGGTGGCGGGCGGCGAGACCTCGGGCGCCGTGGTGTCACGGCTGGGCGTTCGTCAATTGCTGATCGGGGCGGAGATCGACCCCGGCGTGCCGTGGACCTACGCGACGGGCGACGGACCGCCGATGCGCCTCGCGCTGAAGTCCGGCAATTTCGGTGGCCGCGACTTCTTTACCGCGGCGTTCGAGGCTGTATAGGCCATCCCTTAGCAGATAGGGCGGGTGGAGCCCGCCTCCTGCGAAGGAGATGGGTTCCACCCGCCCTGAGCCTCACCCGGCTGGGTGAGGACTGCTTGACGAGAGGCTAGCTGCCTTAGTTGATGCTGTCGCTGGTGTTCGTGACAGTCGGTTCGGGCGGAACCATCGCTGCCTTCTTGCGGCCGCGCGCCTTCGACGCGGAAACGGGTGCCTTGGCGGACTTCGCCGGCTTTGCCGGAGCCGCCTTCGCGGGCTTCACCGCCTTTGCAGCCGGCTTCGCCGCCGTCTTGGTGGCCTTTGGCGCCGTCTTGGCCGCTTTCGCCGGAGCAGACTTCGCGGACGCGGCCTTCTTGGCCGGTGCTGCCTTGGCAGCTGTCTTCGTGGACTTGGCTGCCTTGACGGGCGCTGCCTTGGCGGCCGGCTTCGCCGCGGCCTTCGGGGCCGCCTTCGCAGCCTTCACAGGCGCCTTGACCGCGGCAGTTTTCGTGGCCTTGGCGGGTGCCGCTTTCTTTGCAGCGGGCTTGACCGCTTTGGCGGGCTTAGCGGCCGCCTTCGGAGCTGCCTTTGCAGGAGCCTTCGCGGCCGGCTTGGCTGCAGTCTTGGTCGCGGCGCGCACCGCCATCGGCTGAGTGCTCGTCTTTGTCTGCGTGTCTTCCGTGTTCATTTGTTCAAGTTCCTTCAGGGCCGTTGCGGGTGCAGTAGAAAGCGAACGGCCGCGATTGCAGCCAGTTCCTCCGGGCCGCGAGCAAACAACCGGAAACGCTCGCGGACTTGCGTGGCCGGCAGCATGCGCTCGACACGGTGGGTCAACGCGGCCTAAGCCGCGGAGTGTTCGACGATCGGAAATGGCGCTGGTGCATCACCGCCCTCCATGCCGTCCGCATCGCAGCCGACTCAATACGAATCGGCCACAGCGCATGCCGTTCCGCTATCTCGCGTGAGCCGTTTGCATGTCAAACAAAAACGATGCGAATACTTTGCGGGAGCAATAAAAGCCCTCTCCCTGTTCGGGAGAGGGTTATGGGTCGGGGCTCATCGCACAAGCCCGTGGGCGGTGGCGCTGCCCCTCACCCCTGCCCTCCCCCATCGGGAGAGGGAGCAAAAGCAGGACTGGGAGAGTTAGCTGTTGCGCTGTGCGAGCGGTACGAAGACGCGGTCTTCCGGCCCGGTATAGTTGGCAGCCGGACGAATGATTTTGTTATCGATGCGCTGTTCGATGACATGGGCGGCCCAGCCCGAGGTGCGCGAAATTACAAACAGCGGCGTGAACATCGCCGTCGGTACGCGCATCGTGTGATAGGACACTGCGCTGAACCAATCGAGGTTGGCGAACATCTTCTTGGTGTCGGCCATCACGGCCTCGATCCGCTCGGCGATGCGGAAGGTCGCCATGTCGCCGGCCTCCTCCGACAGCTGCTTGGCGACGCCCTTGATGACCACGTTGCGCGGATCGGCGATCGTATAGACGGGATGGCCGAACCCGATCACCACTTCCTTGTTCGCCACCCGGCGGCGGATGTCGGCTTCCGCTTCGTCCGCGCTGGCATAGCGCTCCTGCACTTCGAGAGCGACCTCGTTCGCGCCGCCATGCTTCGGTCCGCGTAGCGCGCCGATGCCGCCGACGATGGCGGAATACATGTCGGACCCGGTGCCCGCGACGACGCGCGCGGTGAAGGTGGACGCGTTGAATTCGTGCTCGGCGTAAAGGTTGAGCGAGGTGTGCATCGCCCGCACCCAAGAGTCGCTCGGCTTCTTGCCGTGCAGCAGATGCAGGAAGTTCCCGCCGATGCTGTCGTCATCGGTTTCGACATCGATGCGCTTGCCGTTGTGTGACCAGTGATACCAGGTAAGCAGCATCGGCCCGAGGCACGCCATCAGCTTGTCGGCGATCTCCCGCGCGCCGGGCTGGTTATGATCCTCCTTTTCCGGCAGCACGCAGCCCAGCGCGGAGACGCCCGTGCGCATCACATCCATCGGGTGCGTCGCCGCGGGAAGCGACTCCAGCACCGTCCGGACGGACGCGGGCAAGCCGCGCATGGCGTGCAGCTTGGCCTTGTAGCTATGGAGCTGAGCCGGCGTGGGCAGCGTCTCGTGCACCAGCAGGTGCGCGATCTCCTCGAATTCGCAGGTCTCGGCGATCTCGAGGATGTCGTAGCCGCGGTAGTGCAGGTCATTGCCGGTGCGCCCAACGGTACAGAGCGCGGTGTTGCCGGCAGTGACGCCGGACAGGGCTACGGATTTCTTTGGCTTATTGGCCAGCGTGGTTTCAGACATTGGCACCTCCTTCTGAAGAGATAACGGCAGGGCTCCGCCCTGCACCGGCTGAGAGATAGCTGCAGGGCTCCGCCCTGCACCGGGCAAAGGACAGCCGTCCTTTGTAAACCTGTTAACTGCGCCCGTCAGAAAATGCCGGGCTTGGCTTCTTCCAAACTCCCGTTCGGCATGACGACGTTCAGGCGTTGCAGCTCGCCGGCGGGAAGGTCCGGCAGCTCTTGCACGGCCTGAAGGAAACGCGCGGATTCCTTTGGCGCGATCAGGCCGTCCGTCATCGAATGGAACTTGCCGATGTAGTCGTCGCGCTGCCACGGGGTGGCGCCCAGCGTATGCGCGTTGGCCACCGCCATCTCGTCGGTGATGACCTGGCCGTCCTTCATTGTAATCTCGATCCGCGCACCGAAGGCGAGCTGGTTGGGGTCACGCGAGTGATAGCGCCGGGTCCACTCCGGATCTTCCTGGGTTTCGATCTTGTGCCACAGCTCGACGGTGTCTTTGCGGGCGGCGCGACGGGGCGCGTAGCTGTCCACGTGGTGCCAGCGTCCGTCCTGCAGCGCGACGGCGAAGATGTACATGATCGAGTGGTCCAGGGTTTCGCGGCTGGCCTTCGGATCCATCTTCTGCGGATCGTTGGCGCCGGTGCCGATCACGTAATGCGTGTGATGGCTGGTGTGGATGACGATCTTCTCGATCTTCTTGAGGTCGCTGATCTGCCCGCGCATGCGGAACGCGAGGTCGATCAGCGCCTGACTTTGATATTCGGCCGAATGTTCTTTGGTGAAGGAGTCCATGATGGCGCGCTTCGGCTCCTTCGGGCCGGGCAGCGGCACCTGGTACAGCGCATCCTTGCCGCTCAACATCCACGCGATGACGCTGTCTTCGCCCTCATAGATCGGCGACGGCGCGCCCTCGCCCCGCATCGCGCGATCGACGGCCTCGATGGCGAGCTTGCCGGAATGCGCGGGCGCGTAGGCTTTCCACGAGCTGATCTCGCCCTTGCGGGACTGGCGCGTGGTGAAGCTGACATGCACGGCCTGCTGCACCGCCTGATAGACGACATCCGTCTTGAGGCCGAGCAGCGTGCCGATGCCGGCCGCCTGCGCCGGGCAGAGATGCGCGATGTGGTCGATCTTATGCTCGTGCAGGCAGATGGCACGGACGAGGTCGATCTGGATCTCATACCCGGTGGCGATGCCGCGGATCAGGTCGTTGCCCGACCGCTCCATCGTCTGCGCGACGGCCAGGATCGGCGGAATGTTGTCGCCGGGGTGCGAATAGTCGGCCGCAAGGAAGGTGTCGTGCATGTCGAGTTCGCGCACCGCGGTGCCGTTCGCCCAGGCCGCAAATTCAGGGCTGAAGCGGCGGGTGGACGGCACGCCGAAGATGGTGGCGCCGCCCCTGCGGGGATGTCCCAGCGCCATGCCACGTGCGGAGGTGGGGGCCGGGCGGTTGACCGAGGCGATGGCGACCGCGGCGTTGTCGATGATGCGGTTGATGATCATGTCGGTCACGTCGCGCTGCACCCGCACCTTGTCGGTGGCGACGGCGGCGATCTTCCAGGCAAGCTGATCTTCGCGGGCCAGATTTTCCTTCGATGGATGTACGCGGACGTCGTGGGTCAGCATTCAAGACTCCCAATTCAATTTGTCGCAAACGTGACTGCTTCGTAAGAGCGCCGGTGCAACGGGGCAAGCGGGCGGGTTAGACAAGGGCGGGTAAGAGGCAGCGCGCTTGATCGGGCCGCACACAGTGACGACATGTCGGTTTCGTGCATTCGTCGCAATCCGCGGCGGTATAGACTAGCGTGCTCTTTGTCCCGCCGTTCGAGGTTCCCGTCATGCCCGACAGCAACGTTCCTTTCCGGTGGCAGCCGGACCGCTCGCCGCAGCAGACCCCTTGGCCCGTGCCGTCGCTTCCGGTGGCGCTGCTGCGGGGCGCGCGGGGGCTTTGTCCCGCTTGCGGCCAGACCCGGGCGTTCGCCGGCTATTTACGCGTGGTGCCGATCTGTGCGGCATGCGGCGCCCCGCTGGGCGAGGTGCGCGCAGACGACGCCCCGCCATACTTCACCGTCTTCATCACAGCGCACGTGGTGGTCGGGGCGATGTTCATGGTCTATCAGGCCTATGATCCGCCGTTCTGGCTGCAGGCAGCTATCTGGCTTCCGGTGACCGTCATCATGTCCGTGGTCTTGCTACGGCCGATCAAGGGAGCCACGCTGGGCTTGATGTTGAAGCTTGGCATGATGAAGCCTGACGACGCGTGAGCGGTTCGCAAGCCACTGCCTGCGACCGTATCGAGCGCGTCGTTCTGGACGGAGAAGCGCTGACCCGCCTGTCGCCGCTGCAAGAAGCCGACCGTTTGCAGGCCACCAATGACCTGGCGGCGGAAAACAAGTTCGTCCTCGCCCGTCATGCAGGCCCCTACGTGCTGCATTTGTCCATCCAGGAAGGCCGGCTGGTGTTCGACGTGCGCAGCATCAAGGATGCGCCGCTACAGGCAGTCGTTCTGGCGCTGGGGCCGTTCCGCGGCCTCATCAAAGACTACCAGATGCTGGTGGACAGCCACGCCATGGCCGTCGAGGAAGGCCGGGCAGAGCGCATACAGGCCATCGACATGGGACGGCGCGGGCTGCACAACGAGGGCGCCGCGCTGATGGTCGAACGGCTCGACGGGAAGGTCACGATCGATTTCGAGACGGCCCGCCGGCTGTTCACGCTGGTCTGCGTGCTGCACCAGAGGATCTAGGCCGGCCACTCTATGAAGATCGATGGGACTCCCTACCGCTGCGTCTGGCTCGAACCGTCGGACGGATGGTCCGTGCGGATCATCGATCAGACCAAGCTGCCCTGGTCGCTGGATTTCCTGCGCCTCACCACCGTCGCCGAAGCGGCGCACGCGATCCGGACGATGCAGGTGCGCGGCGCACCGTTGATCGGCGCCGTAGCCGCTTACGGCATGGCGCTGGCCATCCGGGCGGATGCGAGCAGCGCGGCGATGGAACGCGCCGCCGAACAGCTCAATGCCACCCGCCCGACCGCGATCAACCTGCGCTGGGCGACCAACCGGATGCTGACCCGGCTCCGCAACACCACCCAGGCGGAGCGGGTGCGCGTCGCCTATGAGGAAGCCGGCCTGATCGCCGAAGAGGACGTGGAGCAGAACAAGGCCATCGGCCAGCATGGCGCCGGGCTGATCCGCGACGTGCATGAGCGCACCGGCCGCACCGCGCGGGTGCTGACGCATTGCAACGCCGGCTGGTTGGCGACGGTGGACTGGGGCACGGCGTTGGCGCCCATCTACGCCGCGTTCGAGGAAGGCGTGCCGGTCGAGGTCTGGGTGGACGAGACCCGGCCGCGCAACCAGGGCGCGTTCCTGACGGCGTGGGAACTGGGCCGCCACGGCGTGCCCCATACCGTCATCGCCGACAACGCCGGCGGCCATCTGATGCAGCACGGCGAGGTGGACCTGGTGATCGTCGGCACCGACCGGGTGACGCGCCGTGGCGACGTCGCCAACAAGATCGGCACCTACCTCAAGGCGCTCGCGGCGGCGGACAATAAGGTGCCGTTCTGGGTTGCCTGCCCTTCCTCCACGATCGATTGGACGGTATCGGACGGCCTGGCCGAGATCGAGATCGAGCAGCGGGATGCAAGCGAAGTGACAACGGTGACGGGGCGCGGACTGGACGGGAAAGTCACCACGGTGCGCACCGCGCCGTCCGGTAGCCCGGCCGCGAACCCGGCGTTCGACGTGACGCCGGCCAGGCTGGTGACGGGACTCGTCACCGAGCGCGGCCGCTGCGACGCGAGCGCCGAAGGCCTTGCCGCGCTCTTCCCCGAACGCGCCTGAACAGCGCAGCCCCGGATGCCGCCGCGCTCCCTCATGGCCATGCTGGCCGTGTCCTGGCTGGCCGCCTGCGCCAGCCCCAAGCCGCCGGTTGAGCAACCCACGTCGCAAGTGCCACAGGTGATCTCCGCCGGGTATGGCCAGGTCCCCCCGTTCGCGCGGCTGGACTACGGGCCGTTTGCGCGTGCGGATGCGATCGCCATCGCGTTGCGGGAGTGGCGCGTGTTCGGCTCTCCGGTGGATGACGACCCGCCGGGCACCCGGCCGCCGCGGGGCCCTGACGAGAAGCCGGAGCGCTACCCCGGCCTGTGGGAACGCGTCGGCGAATACTGGTGGGAGAGCCAGGACAGCGGGTCGGTCACCGCGTATTGGACGGGCAAGCACGACGCCAACGGCCACATGTTTGCCGCGACCCAGGACGGCCACTACGCATGGTCGGCAGCCTTCATATCCTACATCATGCGCGTGGCGGGGGCGAAGGACCGCTTCCCCTACTCGTTCGCGCATGTCGATTACATCAATGCGGCCAAGTCGCAGGCGGACGCGGGCGGCGGCCCCCTGGTGGTCACCGCGCAACGGCCGGAGCAGTACGCGCCGCAGCCCGGCGACGTGATCTGCCTCGGGCGCGGCGGCGCGCGTTCGCTCAGCTATGATGACCTTCCGGCGCCGTCCTTCCCCGGCCATTGCGACTTCGTCGTGGCCGCGGCGCCCGGCGAACTGACGGTGATCGGCGGCAACGTGGATGACGCGGTCACGGAAAAGCACATTCCGACCACGCAAGCCGGGATGCTGAGCGACCCGGTCACGGGTGTGGTGGATACGCGCTATCCCTGGTTCGTCGTGCTGAAAGTCCAATACGATCTCTGACGTGCGGGCATGGCTGGACCACGTGCTCGCCATTCCGCTCGTTCAAACGGACGTTCTGTTACTGGCCGCCTTCGTTCTCGGCACGGCGATCGGCTTCGAACGGCAATGGCGGCAGCGCAACGCCGGGCTGCGCACCAACGTGCTGGTCTCCGTCGGCGCTGCGGCGTTCGGGCATCTCGGCCTTGAACTGTTCGGCCCGGATGGGGGCACGCGTATCGTGTCCTACGTCGTGTCCGGGATCGGCTTCCTGGGCGCCGGCGTTATCCTGAAGGACGGCGGCAGCGTACGCGGGCTCAACACCGCGGCGACGCTCTGGTGCTCGGCCGCGGTCGGTGCGGCATGCGGCTGCGGCTACCCTGGCGAGGCGGCGTCGATCACGGTGTTCGTGCTGGCGGGCAACACGCTGCTGCGGCCGCTGGTGAACTGGGTGAACCGCCGCCCGGTCGGCGAAACCGGCACCGAGTCCCGCTACCGCGTGCTGGTCACCTGCCGGCGCCAGGATGCGGCGACCGCGCGCGACCTGCTGTCGGACACGCTGGAGGCGGCGCACTACCCGGTGCAGGACATCGAAACCGCCTTCGACGGCCAGTACGAGGTCGAACTCGTCGCCGTGCTGACCACGCTGGAGGCCGATGCGACGGAACTGGACCAACTCGTGGACCAGTTGGCGCTTGCGCCCGAAATCGGCTCCGCCACTTGGTCGGCAAGCGTCACCGGATAGCACCCCAGCCCATCCGCGCCAGCACCCCGTCGCGCCAGAGAAAACGGTGGATCAGAGCAGCGCTGGCGTGCACCCCCGCGAGGATCAGCACGGCGTTGGCCAGCGTGGGATGCCAATCGTCGAAGAAGTCATGCACCCCCTTGTCGGCTGGATTGGGCGCCGGGGTGCTGAACACGAAGAACCAGCTATCGCCACGATACCACCAGAGCGCCAGGCCGAACGTCACGGTGGCGACGACCAACGCATACAGCGCGTAGTGCGTGGCCTTGGCGACTGCGTGCAAGGCAGGCCCGTCCGCCGCCGGCAGGCGCCGGCCCTTGGTCAGCCGCCACACGATCCGCGCCACGATCAGCACCGCCAGCAGGACGCCGAGCGTGAGATGAACAGAGCGCATGGGGACACGCGGGGCGCCGCGGGGCGCCCAGTCGATCATGTGCGCGGTGCACCACTGGGCGACGACGAGGATCGCCGTCAGCCAGTGCGCCGCGACCGTTGCGCCGTCATACCGCACCGCCGACCGGCTTACCGCCTGGAGCATGCTCAACCCCGCGTCCAGGGCAGCGCATCGGCCTGCCAGCCGGCGACGTGGCCGCGGGAGCCGGTGCCGTCGGGCGGCCCTTCGAAGCCGTCGGCGATATTGTAAACGTGGGGAAAGCCCGCCGCACGGGCCTGATGCGCGGCTGCGGCGGACCGGACGCCGCTGCGGCATAGGAAATAGATATGGTCGTCCGGCGTGAGCCCGGCGGCGCGCATCTCATCCAGGAAGGCGGGATTGACCTGCATCGCGGGCGCCAACTGCCAGGAAACCATGGCCGGAGACTTGCCCGCTGCGGTCAGATCGGGAACGCCGATCTGTTCCCATTCGTAACTAGTCCGCACATCCACCAGGCGCGCCTCCGGATGGCTGACCAGCGCTTCCCACACCTGTTTCGGGGCAACATCCTCCACCATGTCCTGCTCTCCCTTAAGCCGGGCGGAAGGTGCCCCAGCATGACGCAAAGCACAAACGTCGCCGACGTGGACGGGCTTTCGGCGGCCATCGGCCAGACGCCGCTGATCCATCTGCGCCGTGCCTCGGCCGCCACCGGGTGCACCATCCTGGGCAAGGCCGAGTTCATGAACCCGGGCGGATCGGTGAAGGATCGCGCCGCTCTGGCGATCATCGCGGACGCCGAGGCGCGCGGCCTGCTGAAGCCGAGCGGCACCATCGTCGAGGGCACGGCGGGCAACACCGGCATCGGGCTCACCCTGGTGGCCAACGCCCGCGGCTACCGCAGCGTGATCGTCATGCCGGAGACGCAGAGCCAGGAGAAGATCGATTTCCTGCGCATGATCGGGGCCGACCTTCGCCTCGTGCCTGCCAAGCCGTATTCGGACGCTGGCAACTACGTCCATGTGTCGGAGCGGCTGGCGGGCGAGTTGGGCGGCGTCTGGGCCAACCAGTTCGACAACCGTGCCAACCGCGAGGGCCACCGGGACACCACCGGCCGGGAGATCTGGCGCCAGACCGACGGCCGGGTGGACGCGTTCACCTGCGCCTGCGGGACGGGCGGCACGCTGGCGGGCGTTTCGCTGGCGCTGAAGTCCCGGCGGCAGGATGTGCGTATCGTGCTGGCCGACCCCGAGGGGAGCGGGCTGTATGGCTGGGTGAAGTCAGGCGACCTGACGGCGCACGGCTCCTCCATCACGGAGGGCATCGGCCAGTCGCGGGTGACCGGCAACCTGCAAGGCGTGGCGATCGACGACGCCGTGCGCATCCCGGACACAGAGGCGCTGGAACAGGTGTTCGACCTGTTGCAGCACGAGGGTTTGTCGGTCGGCGGTTCCGCCGGGCTGAATGTGGCCGCCGCAATCCGCGTGGCGCGGGACCTCGGGCCGGGGCACACGGTGGTGACGATCCTGTGCGATGGCGGCGCGCGGTATCAGTCCAAGCTGTTCAACCCGGCGTTCCTGCGCAGCAAAGGCCTGCCAACGCCGCCGTGGCTGTAGGGCTATCGCCCTAGCCGTTCGGCCGCTTTTTCCTTCAGCTCGTCCATGATCGGTGCGTGATTGAGCAGGGCGGCAAGCAGAGTGCCGCCGAGCACGTTGCCGGTGAGCGTGGGCAGCAAGAAGCGCAGAAAATAGTCGCCGATCGACGCCCCGCCGGTCGCGACGAGATACACCGCCTCGACCGACCCGGCGATGATGTGGGGGAATTGGCAGACCGAAATCGCGTAGGTCAGCAGGATGATGATCAGCGGCCGGGACGGCCCCGACCCCGGCAACAGCCACACCATCAACCCGATCAGCCAACCCGCGAACGCCGCCAACAGCACGCCATGACCGAACGAAGCCTGCTGCGTGTGCCCGGCGATGTCATTCATCGCGGCGGTGAAATCCGGCGGCAGGATGCCCGGCGCGGCGAGGATCAATCCGATCACCAGCGTGCCCGCAAGATTGGCGCCGAGCACGATCGCCCAAACCCGCATGGCACGCAGCACCAGCCCCAGGCTGCGGTCCGCGAGAGCCGGTATGACGGCGGTCAGCGTCGTCTCCGTGAAGAGTTGCTGCTGGCCGAGCACGACGATCAGGAAGCCGAGGCTGTAACCGAACGACGCCACCAGCCGACGCCAGGGCGCATCCGGCAGACCGGCCTGCAACGCCGACTGTAGAATGAACGAGAACGCGATCGATAGCCCGGCAGCAAGCCCGGACCACGCCAGGCCGGAGAACGACCGGCCTAGCTCAACCAGCCCCTGTTCACGCACCACCTCATGGATGACAAGCGGCCCGACCGGCGCGCTTTGCGCAGCTTGGTCCTGCTCGCTCTCGTTGAGATGGACGGAGTCCTGCCCAGCCGATTTCGCTTCGGCCAACGGCTTCAGGCTTCGCCGATCGTTACCAGCCAATCGCTTGTGGAACCGGCGGCAAGCAGCGCCCCGAACGCTCCCTCTTCCGCGGTGACGAAGACGACCGCGGCCGTGGCGGGGGCTTCCGCCACACCATCCAGGCTGCGCAGGCGGGCGACCATGCCGGCCACCGCCGCGGCGCCGCCGAACCAGAAGCGGTGGCGCGGCCACGGCTCGCCGCCATTGCTGCTGGAATGGTCCAGCAACTCCAGCTCCAGCCGGCTGGTCAACTCGTGGAACAGCGCGAGGGCGGTGTCGCGGTCCGACTCGGGCAAGCCGGCGGCCTCGGCCTTGGCCTCGATCTCGACCGGAGAACCGGCGGTCAGCACGTTATCCATCCGGGCACCCCCTCATACCCAGTTGTAACTTTACAGACACGCCTTCGGTTGCAGCGGAACCAATCAGCGCGCGGGGCTGGCGCTCCGGCGGCGGCGCAGCGTGCGGGCCATGCGCCGCCAGCCAGCGGATTGCTGCTGCCACCAAGTGCCGGTGGCCAGCGCTTCCTCTCCGGATGGATCGCCGGTGCGGACGTAGTCGCGGCCGAAATCGGCGGTGCCGAACATCATGTCCCACACCGGCAGGATCGCGCCGTAATTGCAGCTCTGCTGGCCCGCCGCCAGCACGCCGTGATGGGCGCGATGGAACCGGGGGGAGATCAGCAGCCGGTCACCGACCGGGCCGAACGAGACCTTCGCATTGGCGTGGCTGAGGCTTTCCAGGAAACGCAGCACCAGGATCAGCAGCGGGAACTGCAGCGGAGGAATGCCGATCAACAGCGCGATGGCGGCTGACCACAGGAAGGAAATCACCTCATCCACCACGTGGTTGCGGTCGTCCGACCAGAACGTCATCTGCCGCTGCGCGTGGTGCAGCGAATGCAGCGCCCACCACCAGCCGAAGCTATGGCTCAGCCGGTGACGCCAGTATTCGCCGCAATCCAGGATCAGCACATAGAGCGCGAAAGTCAGGATCTGGTGGCCGAGCAGGCCCGGGATCAGCAGTTCCAGGGTCGGTGGGATAATGCCGTGATCGGTCAGCCAGCCGGTGAGCCACACCTGAACCTGGTAGAACAGCACGAAGGTGACGAGCGGCAGCACACCGATGCGGTTCAGCAGGGTGTAGAAGACGTCCACCGTTACGGCCTTCGCGTCCGGCCAGGTTTCCACCGGCCGCCAGCGTTCCAGCGGCAGGCAGACCGCCAGGGTGATCAGCACCTGCGCCACGCCGTAGACGGCGAACAGCGCCCAGCCGTAGCCGACGTCCTCCCACTGCATCAGGTCGAACTGGTAGAGCATCGGGATGACCAGATGCTCCTGCAGCCACCCGGCGGCGGTGTCGAACGGGTCCATGGCTTACCGCGCGCTGACCTTGGTGGGCGCCGGGTTCGGGTGGCTGTTCAGCCAAATGCCGTGAGGCGACCGCCCGGTTTCGATCGTGGTGAACTGGCCGGACGCCGGATCGAGCAGGGCGACGGTGTGCGCCCAGCGCCGGGTGACCCAGATTTTGCCGTCAGGGGCGAAGTCCATGTCGTCGGGGCCGCCGGGCATGGCGATGCGGCCGCGCACGGCCAGCGTCTTGGGATCGAGCGTGGAGATGCTGCCGTCCACCCGATTGCATACGTACAACGTGCGGCCGTCCGGCGAGACAAACAGGTTATGCGCGCCCTTCGCCGTTTCCACCTTGCGTTCGACGGCGCCGGTCGCCGGGTTCACCACCGCCACGTAATCGGCCCCCATGATGCCGACGAGGATCTTGCCGTCCAGCCACAGCACGCCCGCGGGTGTCTTGCCGACCAGCGTCTTCCACAGCACCGTCCCGGAACGCACGTCGATCGCCATCAGCGAGTCCGTGCCCTGCAGGCTGACATAGGCGACCGAGGAGTCGGGCGCGTAGTTGATGTGGCTCGGCATGGACGACGCCGGAATGCGGTGCGCGAGGGTGAGCGTGCCGGCGTCATAGATGTCGATCTGGTTGCGCGCGAGGCCCGCCACGGTGAGCCATTTGCCGTCCGGGCTGAACTGAAGCTGGTAGGGATCGCTGATCGTCGCCCGGCGCTGCACCTCCCCAGTCTGCGGGTCGAGGAAGAAGACGGCGTTGCCGGCGGTGTCGCCGACCATCAGGGACGCGCCATCGGTCGTGAGCGCCATGTGATGCGGCTCCCGCAGGACGGGGATGCGCTTGATTTCCTCATGGGTGCCGAGGTCGATCAAGCTGACCGAGGCCTCGGCGGAGTTGATCACGAAGGCAAGCGGCCGGGCCATGGCGAGGTGGGGCAGCAGCAGGGCGGCGAACAGGAACTTCTTCATGATCTTTCCACAACTTCCGCGGGGGTCTTACCACGGACTGTTGAGAGCGTGGCAAGCATCGCGTGGATGTGTGGCTGGGAGCGGGCGGGCGCTAGTGGCGGCGTGGCCTCGTCATTTGAAGTAGGTCCTAGCCAGGCAGTCCTGCAGTGGGCCGCCATTCTGAAGGCACGCCGCAAGGTCGAGTTGCAACCCCGTCATCGTCGGCAGGAACAGGCGGTATTCGTGCGACAACCGAGCCCACAGTGACAGGGCGATGACGCCAACGAATACGGCAGACCAGGCGATGATCAGCGGTGTCCGCTTGCGATAGTGTTGGGCGATGGCCGGCCATAGCAGGACCGCTGCGACAGCGATCGCAACGGCACTCCAATACTGGTAGCGGATGCTGGTTCCGATGCCGACGGGGATATAGCCAAGCAGGTAGAAACCGCCGGAGAACAACAGAGCGCTAGCCGCCTGACGCTGCTGGCCGTTTACCGTAACTGCCGCAAACCATGTAAATAGGACCATCACCGAGCAGAAGCCAATAACCAGCCAGACGATCGCCGCCGCGGAGAGGTCAATCGGAATGGTCGCAAGCCCAAACTCATATTGCGCGGTCGGCACGAGAAATGTGAACGCGGAATTTAACACCAGCAAACGGTGGGCTGCGTAAGCCAGCGGGTGATCCAGGATTCCACGAAGCCACAGGCTTGAGAGCGCCGGATTCCTGTAACGCATGTCAAAGGGGTTTTCGCGAACTGCCGGTATGACGCCGAGGTGGTCCCAGAATGTGCTGCATGAGCCCCAAGACATGAGACTGTCGCCGAAATAGGGAGTGTAGCAACGTGTCACCGCCGCCAAATCGATTTCCGAACCCGCGCCCAGGACCGTTACATCCCCCGAGGCGTATGCCGTGCCAACGAGATCGTAAACCTGCAATAGCCGGATCGAACCGTTCGGTTCAGCCCCGATCAATGTCTGATCGACAAACGTACTCACGGGACGCGCCAAGAGCGCGAGCACGACGGAAACGACCGTAAGCCGCACTGGCCGCAGGAGGACCGAAGGCGCGACAAGATACAACGCAAGCGGACCGAAGGCGAAGACGGCGTTGTGCCGCACCAAGGTCCCATAAATTAGGAACAACCAACACACGCACTGGAGAGAGGGCGGCAAAGCGCGCTGCTGAGCCCGGCAACTGAACGCGACGGCGAAGCAGGTCAGGTAAGCGACCGTCAGCCCGGTATCTTTGATGATGTAGGTCGTGAGCAGCAAGAAGTAGGGTAAAACACCGAGAGCAATGACACACCAACCGGCCTTGGGACGGCCGCAGGCCGCTAAGGTCGATGCCGTCACCCCGAAGCCGAGCCAATACAGCCCCACTTGTAGAACAAGCATCGGCCCACTGCCGGCCCAGACTAGATGCAGCCACGACCAAAGCCATGCCATAACAGGTGGATGCAAGTCCCCGTAATTGCCACTGAGCGCCTGCTGGTATTGATAGATGCTGTCAGGAACCAGCTGGCCTGGGAAAGCGGCGTAAAACGTTGCCAGTGCTAGCCCTAGCGCGACGACGAGCATGCCGCGTTGCCGGCGCCTGTCAGCACGTAGGGTGGTGTTTTCACCCGCTCCAAGTTCATCGTCTGCCCTGATTGAGGCAAGAGCAGCGCCCATTGCCGCAGTTTGCGTTGATGTGCTGATCATGCGTCGGTTTTCGATGGGGTTTGGTGGATAGAGCCGATATTCGACGCACGTTTGCGCATGAGCACGCTCAGACACGCTGCAATCGCGACATTTGCGGCAAGGCCGACAACCCCGCCGAATATACCGAGCTGATATCCGGCAATGACAAACACATGCGTCAGCCCCTCGGTCCAACCGAGTTCCGTGCTGACGGCTACGCCGGTGAGCAGGCCGGCCAGCAGCGCCGGCCCGGTGAAGCGGCGGGTGAACAGGCCGAGCAGGATGGCCGGCGCGGTTTGCAGGCCCCAAATGTTGCAGAAGAATTGGGCGACGCCGGGTAGCCAGCCCGGGGCAAGCAGGAGCAGCGCGCCCGCCACCTCCACGGCCAGGCAGGCCGCCTTGGCGACGGCAAGCTCTCCGCTGGGCGACAAGGCCGGGTTGACGTGCGGCTTCCAGATGTTGCGGGCGAACAGCGTGGCCGCGCCGACGGCGAGCATCGTGGCGGGCCCGATCGCCGCCATCGCCAAGGCGGCGAAAGCGATGCCGGCGAACCAGGACGGAAACAGCGCGGTGAACACCATTGGGGTGACCGCGTTTGCATCAGGCACGGGTAGGGTCAGGGCGTAGGCGGCGTAGGCCAGCAACGCCAATATGGTGACGACGGCCGTGAAGATCGGCAGCAGCCACAGCGTGCGGCGGATCGTCTGGCCGTTGCGGGCGGCGAGCAAGCCGGTGACGGTTTGTGGATAGACGAAAGCCGCCGTGGTGAAGCCGAAGGCGGCGGTGATCAGCGGCACCCACTCGCCGGGCAGCAGATGCACGCTGCCGGCGCCACGCGCCTGGAACGATCGCTCGGCGGCCGCGGCCAAGGTGCCGTAACCACCGATGCGCCAAAGCATCAGCCCGAACGCGACTGCCAGCACCAGGTAGATGGCCACGCCCTTTAACGCGGCCGTTGCACCCGGCGCGCGCAGCCCGGACCGGCCGCTATAGCTCAGCAGCACGGCCAGCGCAGCTCCGAAGGTCCAGCGCTGGCCGAGCCCGACGGAGGTCAGCGCCGCCTGCAGGGCTGCAAGCAGCAGCGCGATGTAGGGGACCGCCACGATGACGCCGATGACAGCAAGCGCGAGACTGAGGGGACGGCACCGGTATTGGGCCTGAACAATGTCGGCCGCCGTGACGTGCCCGCCCTCGGCGGCGACGCGCCAAAGCCGGGGCATAATCACGGCAATGAACGGGATCGCAACGAGACTGTAAGGCACGGCCAGGAACCCGACGGCCCCGATCTCATAAGCGTGGGCAGGTACCCACACCATGTGGAATGCGGTGTAGAAGTTGCCGCTGACCAGCAGCCAGGTGGTCCAGACACCGAAGCGGCGGCCCGCCAGCGCCCACTCGGTCATCGTAGTGACGGGTGCGGCGTAGAACCATCGGTGCGCGGTCCAGCCCAATGCTGCGACAGCCATGATGGCTGCGGTGACGATCAGTGCGCCGGTGCTGTGCACGTTGACGGCTACGCAAAAGCCAGTGCGGGCGCTCTCTCCTGCAACCAGGCTTCTATCTGCTGGATCAGACCCTGCAGCGCTGCGAAATTTCCACGCTCGATGTCATTCTCGGGATCGCGGACGCGGTGCGAGAGGACCTTGAGCATTTGTCGCTGCTCGTCGGCCGAGGCGTATTTCAGCGACAGGTTTTCCGGGTAGTGCACGGTATTGAAATAGATGACGGACTGCCGGCTGTTGGCGAAGGCGAGCAAGTCGGGAACGCCCTGCCAGTTCGATGTCATCGGGCAGACAGCCAGTGAGACCGGCCTGCCGCGTTGCCGGCAGACCTCGATGAAGTTTTCCACATTAGCCAACGTCCGTTCCATCGTCGCATTCTTACGAATGCCTTCGTACGCCGCTTTGTCGAGGCTATCGAGCGAGACGATGATGTGGGCGTTTAGGCGATCGAGGATCCGCTTGATCTTCGGCGAAAACGCAGTCCCGTTGGTGGTGATGCTGATCTCGCAGGTGGGATTGGTTTCGATGAAGATCTCCCAAATGTCATAGTAGATATCGATCAGGAACGGTTCGCCGCCGAGGAACTTGGCTTCCTTGAGATGCGGGATGAACTCCTTCAACTGCTCTACGAAGGCTGCATCATATTGGTCGGGGAGCGGTGCTTTCTTTTCGCGGTTCTGCCGGATCAGGGACGAGAACGCGCCCGAACACATGGCGCATTCTAGGTTGCACTTGTTGGAAAGCTCGAACTCCATCCGGATCGGGTAGGCGGGCGGCTTCTTCTTCTGGAACAGCGCTGTGAGCTTGGACAGCGCCGTGCCGGCCGAAGGAGCCTCGACGAACCGGTCGAAATTGGAGGCGAGCAGGCCTTTGTAGTTGCCGGCGTTCAGTTGGTCGGCGCATTTCTCGCATCCTGCCGGCAAGGTATTGCGCTGCAGTTCGGACCGCATATCCGCGATCTTCTGGCCGAACCATATCTCCGAAACGCTATTGTCCGGGTAGCGGCCGAAGGCGTTCCATCGGCTGTAGCAGCAGGCGCTGACGTTGCCGTCGCGGCCGAAATACATGCTGGTTGCGGGAGCGTGGCAAAGGCTTCGCGTGTCCTTGCAGGAACGGACCGCGTTGAACGCAGCGATCTTGTCGGCCGGGAGGGGTTCAGGATTGCGCAGCATCCTGAACACCTTGGCTATGACATGATCGAACGTCTCACCGGTGTTGCCGTGAAGCTGTCCTTCGGCCGTCTTCAGGAATGCCGCCTGCTCCCCCTCAGACGCGGGCATCCGGAATCCTTCTTCATCAGCCACTCGCTTCGCGACGAGAGCGACCACGGCATACATCGCCGCCTTGTCCTCATCGCAGGCCCGCCACGCCTCGCCGACCGTCAAAGACGCCAAGTGCTCGGTCGTATAGCGAGGGACAGAAGGAGGAGCCGCTACGTCCCGTGACGTTTCCGTAATCATATCGGTCATGGAACTAAGCTATAAACCGGCTCTGCGCCTGTCCAGTCTCAATGCGGCGTAAGGGTTGTGCGCTGCACCAAATTCATGACAGCTCGATCGGCTTGCATTCCGGTTATCGGGTCCTTCAATCTTCGTAAACCGGCATGGCGATCAGATTGCGGTTCTCCTCTGTCTCTTTTTTCACCGGAGTGGGAGACGACTGAATAGGCCTTGCCGCAAACGGGGAGGCAACCATGGCTGGGGCACTCGTCGCATTGATGATCTTCGCGGCCACGATCCTGTTGTTCGGGGCCAAGCTCGCCGGCCTGCTTGGGCTGGTGGTGGCATGCGCCACCTTCTCGTTCCCGGTCGGGCTGATCGGCATGGTGGGGATCGGCGTGTCGCTGCTGATCCTGCTCGCGCCGCGCCAATACGGCAGCGAACGGACCGGGACCGACTAGAATCGGACACCAGGGTTTTCGGATGACCCTTAGCGGACCGGTTGGCCGCCGATCTGGTCCGTCCGCTGCACCCTGCTGCCTTGGCCGTGCACGGTCGCCAATGGCGCATGGCCGCGGCCTCGCACCGCCCAGGACACCACGTCGCCATCGCCGACAATCGTGACGTGCGCCGCCGGCAGCAACTCGGCCTGCACAGTGAGTAGATTTCCTTTGATGGTGACGGAGCGGCAGCCGCCTCGCAGCACGTAGGCGCTGCGGCGTCCGGTGATGGTCACCTCCCGTGCGGCGCAATCGGCCAGCCTCTGCTGGTCGTCACCGGACAGGGTGAGCGGCTCAGAGCCCGCCGTCTGAGGCGCTTGCGGAACCAGGGCAACGGGCGGCTTCGTGGGACTCGGCGGCGTTGGTGAACTCACCTGCGCCGCTTGCGGGCTGGGCGCGGGGTCTGCCGCCGCCGGGTCAGACGCGGCGGTCACCGCATTGTCTGGCCCCAGCACCGAGATCGCGGGCGGGGAGCCCGGCGTGCTGAACTGGATGTGGTTGGCGCTCCCCTCGACATGGATCGGCCCCGCCGGAGCGATGCCGAGACGGACTGTGTTGCCCACCCCCTTCAGCACCAGCGACGCGCAGACGCCGCTGAGCGTCAGCGTGTTGTGGTTGCCTTCGACCAGGGCGGACTTGCCGCCGCACGGCGCCGTCAGTTGCTGCGCTTCGGACTGGACATGCAGCCCGTCCACCGTTTGGCTGATGCCCTGCGCGGCGGCCCGCCCGGCCGTGAAAACCCAGGCGGCAGCGATGACCGGGATGCAAGCCCGCAGACATAGTGCGAACGAATTAAATTGTTTGGCGTTACGTTCCATGTCAGTTGGCCAAGGTCATGTGGCGCAAGCCTTCCCGAATACGGATACCATAGCCGTAATGCAGCGAGTCCTGATCGTCGAAGACGAGTTCCTGATACGTCTCACCTTATCAGAAGTCCTGGCCGATGAAGGATATGAGGTGCTGGAGGCGGAATCCGGCGATGAGGCGGCGGCGTTGCTGGAGGGCAGCCCCGACATCGCTGTGCTGCTGACGGATATCCAGCTTCCCGGCAAGCTGGACGGCCGCGCGCTGGTGCGCCAGGCGCGCATCGCCCGGCCGGACCTGCCGGTGATCTTCATGACGGGCCGTCCGGATTCGGTGAACCCGGCGCCAGGCGGCGCACCGGAGCTATATGTGTCCAAGCCGTATCTGCCTTCGGAGATTTGTGCGGCAGTGAAGCGGATGCTGGCGGGATAGCCCTCGTTCTCCACGGTCGCCAGTGGGAGCTTTTGCGAGGCAATGACGATTTTGGCGACCGCTAGAAATCCAGATCGGCGTAGTGGGCCGGCGGCATGACGCCGGCGACGCGATCGGCGAGGATCGGGCGGAAGGACGGGCGTGACTTCATGCGGGCGTACCAGTCCCGTGCCGCCGGGACAGCCGCCCAGTCCACGTCGCCGCAGAAGTCCAGGGTCGAGAGATGCGCGGCGGCCGCGAGATCGGCCAGCGACATGGCGTTGCCCGCAAGCCACTTCCGCGTCTCCGCCAGCCAGCCAATGTAGGCGAGGTGCGTTTTGAGGTTCAGGAACCCGACCCGCAGCGCCGTCGTGTCCGGCTGGCCAGAG
>CAZZVB010000023.1:0-29894 GCA_964657445.1 uncultured Burkholderiaceae bacterium
TCTGCGCGGCCGAAGCCTTCTGCTGCGAGTTGTTGGCGAAAGTGTCCTGCTGCTCGCGGGTGATCTGGTATTCCTTGGCGACGTTCTCGGCCGTGACACCCATCGCGTAGCCGTGGAATGCGTCGATGAGGCCGTCCTTCATCATGGTGTCGGTCATCGAGAAATCGCCCATTTTCACGCCTGCGCGCAGATAGGCCGCGTGCGGGGCGAGGCTCATGCTCTCCTGCCCGCCGGCGATGACGATGTTGCTCTCGCCGCTACGAACCTGCTGCGCCGCCAGGGCGACGGTGCGCAGCCCGGAGCCGCAGACCTGGTTGATGACGAACGCCGTCTTGCTGTCGGGAATGCCCGCGGCGATCGCGGCCTGACGCGCCGGGTTCTGTCCCGCGGCGGCGGTCAGGATCTGGCCGAGGATGACTTCGTCCACCTCGCCGGGTTCGATCCCCGCGCGCTCCATCGCCGCCTTGATGGCAACCGTCCCGAGCACATGCGCGGCGACGCTGCCGAAAGCGCCATTGAAACTTCCGACCGGCGTGCGGGCGGCAGAGACGATGACGATATCGTCGCTATTTGAGGCGGACATGGCTAAGACTCCCTCGATTTGATTTTGGCGCTAGCATAAGCACTCACGCCCGCAACATCCAATCCAGCGCCGGCCGCCACAGCGCCTGCTCCGCGCGCGAACCGGCGATCATGCCGATATGGCCCGCCGCGGGACGCAGCACGGCGGCATGGGGCACGTGGGGTAGGAGTGCCGCAGCACTTTCGGGCGGCACGATACGGTCTTGTTCGGGCAGTGCGATCAAGGCAGGCATCCGCACCTCGGACGGACGGACGAGCCTGCCCGCAATCTGCCACTCACCCCTTCCCGGCCGGTTTTTCACGTACCAGCCATCGAGGCACTCGCGGGCGACGATGGCCGGCAGCGGAACGCCATCCGACAGCCAATCCTCGATGGCGACGAACATCCGCGCTCGCTCGCTGGCAGGATCGAGCGAGGCGAATTCGCGGTACTTCGCCATGGTCCGGTGCACATCCTGCAACGTGAAGAGCGCCTGCAAGGCATCGACCGGCAGAGTGCCCCGCGCCATCAGGGGCTCGGACTGCAGCAACGCCAGCGAAGCCGATGCGGCGACGGAGGGATCGGCGGCGTGGAAATCCCATGGCGTGGCGAGCAGCAGCAGCCGCTGCACCAGATCGGGCCGCCGCTGCGCCGCGGCGAGGGACAGCAAGCCGCCCATGCAATAACCCGCCAGCATGACCGGCCCGGGAAGCGACTCCAAGGCGCGTTCCAGCCGGCCGACGACGTAATCCGTCATGGAAAACGTGCGTTCCAGGGTGTCCGGCCAGCCCCAGTCCAGCAGCAGGACGTGCAGGCCATGTGCGGCCAAAAACCGGAGCATCGACCGGCCGGCTGCGAGATCGAGCACGTAAGCGCGGTTGATCAGGCTTGGCACAACGACAATCGTTGGGCCACGGCCGCCGTAGTCCAGCAGCCGGGTCGTGCCGTCCGCCCAGATGGGGGGCGGATCGGCTACATCGCGCTGATACGGATGGCGACGGTAAGCCGCGATACCCCGGACGAAGGCGGCGTCAGGTGCGCCCGCGCTCCAGTTCGGCGATGCGCTGGCGGAGGCGCTCGAGTTCGACGTTGCGAGGGTCAGGTGCAACCCCAGGGGACGCGGCCCCCGGCGGCGCATCGGCGCCGGGACGTCGGGGCGGGACGTCACCGGCAGCATCTTGCCACGCCTTCAACGCCTCGGTCATCGCCTCGTGCGCCTCGCGATCCACCGCGATGGCTGCCAACTCGCTCTGCCAAAGGGTCACCCAATCATCTGGATCGATGCCATCAGGGGCGCGGTCCGGCGACTTTGAACCTGTCATTTACAATTGCTGCCACTACGCGCACGGACGAATGACATGTATGCTGCACTGCATGGAGGATACCATGTCACTTCCCGAGAACAGCCCGGCTCCGGAGCCCAAGCCCGCTCAGGCGCCGGTGGTGGTGAAAAAATACGCCAATCGCCGGCTCTATAACACTGAAAGTTCCAGTTACATCACGTTGGACAATCTGGCCGCGCTGGTACGCCAGGGACGCGACTTCGTGGTGTATGACGCAAAGACGAGCGAAGACATTACACGCGGCGTCCTGACGCAGATCATCGTCGAGGAGGAAAGCAAGGGCCGCGCGATGCTGCCGACGGCCTTCCTGCGCCAGATCATCGGCTTCTACGGGGACAGCCTGCAGCAATTCGTGCCCTCCTACCTGGAGCAGGCGATGAGTTCCTTCGCCATGCAGCAGGAGCAGATGCGCAGCGCCATGCAGCAGACCATGGGCAATCTGTTCCCCGGCATGCAGGACATCGGCCGGCAGAACATGGCCATGATGGAGCGGGCGATGAACCTGTTCACGCCCTTCTACCGCGCCGGCGCGGCGGCCGCTGCCGAGGCGCAGCAGGCCACGCCCGGCCATGAGCATTCAGACCACGAACATCGTGGCGATGAGCAGAGCCATCAGGCCACGGTGGACACCACGCCCACGGCTGCTTCCGCCGCGCCACTCCTCGAAGTCTCCGCCATGCAGCGGGAGATCGAAACCCTGCGCCAGCAGCTCGAGACCGCCAAGGCAGCCGCGGAGCTTCCCGTGATGGCCGAGGTCGTTCCAGTGCGCGCACCCAGGAAGACAGCGCCGAAAGCGGCCGAAAAGCCGGAGGACGATGCCGCGTAGGGACGGGCCGCCTAGTGAGCCGCCTAGTAGCGGGGCGGCACCGGCAGGTTCTGCTGCTGGACGGGCGCGCGGGCTTGCGGCGGCGGCGCGTACGAGGGAGCCGCCTGCAGCGGTGCGGCGCTGGCGACAGGGATCGGCTGGCCGAAGGGCTGCGCCGCCGTTGCCGTCGGGTTGCTGCCATAGCGGCCGAGAACCTCGCGCAGCGGCGACGCCCCGGGATTGTTGGCATCCATTGAGATGACGATCTGCTGCGCCGCCTCTTCCCGGCCGTAATAGGCCCGGTTCCAGGCGCTCCTGGTGCCCATGACGCTCCCCGACAGCGAGACGCCGGCATAGAGCCCGCGCGAACGGGTGAAGCCCACGATGTCAGCGCCGACCGCCGCCGTCGTCGCACCCTCGATCCCGCCGCCCCACTGAACGAAGACAGCGCCGGCGTCGGCGCCCAGCTTGAACTGGTCGTCCATGATCGCTCGCAGCCCACGATCGGTCAGGATCATCATCATGACCTCGCTGTCTTGCAGCCCGGCCTGGAAGCCGAACGACGCGGAGCCGAGACCGTAGAAGGCGGGCGATGACCATGAGCCGTTGCCGTCACGTGCCACCAGGACGCAGTCGCCGCCCTGGCCGCCGAACAGGAACCCGGCGCGGAAGACCTGCGGGCAGATCATGACAGCCCGCGCCTGGCGCAACATCTTCTGCGCATCGGTGCCGTCGTGATCGTTCAACATGTCCTGGGCGGCGAGCGTCGCCCGATCGACAACCTGCTGTTGCTCAGCCTGCGCATAGGCGGCGAGCGGTGCAGCAACGATGCTTGCGGCGAGGGCCAAGGCGAGGCCATAGCGAGACATGACGCTTTCCCCGTGTCGAGTCGCCGCGTTTATACAGGCTTATGAGCGTGTTACAAAGCAATCTTAAGCGCTGACAGCATTTTCTCCGCCTACAAGGCGAAGACGACACGACTTCAGTCTGAAGGACCTGCGGATGCTCGGCTGGCTGCTGCTCAAAAGTATGGGGTTTGGCCTGGCCGTTGCCGCCCCGGTCGGGCCGATGAGCCTGCTTTGCATGCGGCGCACGCTGGCCCAGGGTTGGCGGCCTGGGCTTGCCACGGGGGCCGGCATCGCGACTGGCGATGGCGTTTACGCCTGCGTCGTGGCGCTGGGGCTCGCGCGGCTTTCCAGCTTCATGATGGCGCACGAGCGAGCCATCCACCTCGTCGCAGGCGTGTTCCTCATCTATCTGGGGCTCCGCATTGTCCTCGCGAAACCTGGCAGCGGGACCGCCGCACCAGCGTCCGGCAGCGTCGCGCGGGCGTTTGGGAGCGCGTTTCTGCTGACGCTGACCAACCCGCCAACCATCCTGACCTTTGCGGCCATCTTCACCAGCATGGAGCCGGATGGCGGTTTCACATCAGGTAGTGCGGCGATCACCGTCGCAGGCGTGCTCGCCGGGTCGATGGGCTGGTGGATCGGCGTCGTCGCCATCGTCTCGACGCTGCGTCATGCCATCGGGCCGCTGACCCGGCGCTGGATCGACCGGATCGCCGGCTCAGCGCTGGCGTTGCTGGGAGCGGCGGAGGCGATCGCGGCTGTGGCCTAAACGCCTACTTCTCCGGCTGGACCACCGCGGCTGAGGTGGCGCCGACCGGGCCATCTGCGCCAGGTGGGTGTGGGCGGTTCATCATCGCGCCGGTCATGGGAATGAAGAAGACGCCCACGTCGCGCTTGGAGTGAACCTTCCCTTCCTCGTCCTTGGTGTAGATGTACAGCACCTGGCCACGCTTGAACGGCTGTCCGATCGGGATGATCATCCGGCCGCCGGGCTTCAGCTGCCGGAACAGTTCGGGCGGCGTGTATTGGGCGGCGCAGGTGACGATGATGATGTCGAACCCGTCCTTCACCTCCGGCCAGCCGAAATAGCCGTCGCCAACCCGGCTCGAGATATTCTCGTAGCCGAGCGGCGCCCATAGCTTCGCAACCGCCTGCCCGAGAGGCTCGATGATTTCGATCGAATAGGCGTGCTTGACGATGCGTGAGAGCAGCGAGGACTGGAAGCCGCTGCCGGTGCCGATCTCCAGCGTGGTATCCCCGGCGGTCGGCTTGCAGACCTGCGTCATGTAGGCTTGGCCAAGATAGTCGGACAGCGCCGATCCGTAGCCCAGCGCCCATGGCTTGGGATCCGCCTCGTAGGCCTCGCCCGGCAGCGCACGCCGGTCAGCGTAATTGTAGTGATAGTATTCCCGCGGCACGGCTTCGAAGGCACGGATCACGGCAGGGTCGGCAGAGCCGAGGCGATCCTTCAGGTATGACTGGATCTTCGCGATCGCAGCCGGTTTACGCGCCTGGATCGCATCGAACTGGGACTGGGAGAGGTCGATGGGGCGGCCAGACTTCCGCATCGCCTCCTCAAAGGCGTCGCGCGTCCAGGCAGCAGCACCCGCGCTGGCAGCGGCGAACGCGCTCGGCGCCAGCGCCGCACTCGCGGCCGCGCCGAGCAGGGATCGGCGGGTCAGGTCGGTGAAGGCTGCCACTGAATTTTCTTTCGGAACGACGGGTTTGTAACAAAACAAATCATATAGAGGAAAGCCGCCGATAGCAGAACCCAGTGCAAGCCCCCCTGTGTGGCCAAAATGTTCGCCAGTGGCGTCGCGACCACACTGAAGGCGCCGTTCACGGCCCAAGCGAACGGCAGCATGGGGCCGGACCCGGCGCGTTGCAGGCCCAGCGGGAAGGGCATGCCCAGTGCGACGGACACCGGCGCGAGTGCTGCCACGACCAGCAGCACTCGTGCGAGCCAAGGCCAGTCGAGCGTCGCGAGCATGGCCGGCAACAGCCAGAGATAGGCGGAGATACACCAGAGAATGGCGATCGATGTGGCGATCGCGATGCCAGCTTGTCCCACCCGCTCGGCCAGGAGGCTTCCCACGCCGGAGAACACCAGCATCGCGGTCAGCACGACCGCAAACGCCGTGGTGCGGTCGTTCAGATAGAGACTGGCGCGCTCGATGACCGCAATCTCGATGAAAAGGAAACCCAGGCCCAAAGCCGCAAAGTAGATCACGGGCCGCATAATCGCGCCGCCTGCGGCGCGGAAGCGGCGGCCTGCCAGCACGGGGACCAGCAGCACCAGCAGCGCGATCACCGCGGCCTGGACGAGCACAGCCAGGTTCACCAACTGCCCGATCTCCGGCTGCGGCAGGATTTCCAGCCGGCGCAGGATCGTGCCGAGATGGCTCAGCCGCAGCACGTCGTAATAGGCAGGCCTGTCGAGCGTAGCGGGTGCGAGGGTGAATGCATCGCCGGACACTGTCGCCTCGCCTTGCAGTACGGCGCCGGCCTCATCGGCGATCGCGTCATTCGACCCGCTGCCAGACGTCACCGCCCCGTCGTCGAAGGAAACCGCCGGCAAATCATTGTAGAGGTTCGCGCGCGCCGCCACGACGTCGAAACCCGGATAGTAGGATACGTCGAATGAACGGGCGTCGCACCATTTGCGGATGATGTCGATGCGCCGGGCCTTCCAAGGCGCCATCGACAATAGGATCCGCACGTTCCAGGCGGACCGGTAGACCACCACATGCTGCGCCGGGTCGGCGATGCCGGCGGCAAGCAGGGCCTGGCGCGCGGTCGCCATCACCCGCAGCGCATACACCGGAAAGTCACGGATCGAGACGGGAATGGAGACAATGCCGTCTTCGTTCAGCGCTGCAAGGTCGGCGGCAAGCGCCTCGGCGGTAAACGCCGTGCTGTTCGCTTCCGCCGCATCCAGGAAATCGCCCGAGAGGTCAATCAGGTCGTAACCACTGCCGCGGCGGGCCGCGGCGAGCGGGCTGTCTGACGACAGTGTCACGCGCGGATCGGCCGCCAGCGGCAGCGAACCGCCCAGACCGTTCTGCAGCGCGCCATACACCACCGGATCGGGTTCGAGCGCGTCCACCTGGCGGGCGCCGAGCGCCAGCGCTTCGGCGATGCGGAAACCGCCGGAGGACCCGGCGAGCAGCACCTTCGGCTTGAGGGCCAGCGCATAGGGCAGAGCCGCGAGCGTGGCGCCGACATAATGAGTGTCGAGCAGGCCGGGCTTGGCCAGGGCCGCGACGCGGTTGCCATCCCGGTAGAGGCCGAAGGTCTGCGGCGGACCCGGCAGGTTCAGCAGCCCGAGGTCGTTCGACACGTCGGTATCGACCCGCTCGGTGAAGTCGTCGAGCAAGGCGTAGAGCCCGCGCGGCGATAGGGTTTGCGCCAGCACGCGGCTGTCCGGCACGTGCAGCGGCGCATAAATCGCCTTGAAGTCGTTGTAGGCCGCCTGGCTGCCCAGCAGCAGCAACGCCTCGCACACCACAAGGGCCGCCGTGCCCGCCAACCCCGCCCTGCGCGCCGGGCCAAACCAGGTGGCAGCAGCCAGCGGCACCAGCAACACGGGCACCAGCAAGAAAGGGTGGACGACGAACATCAACGCCAGCACCAGTGCGGAGCCGGCGCCCGCGCCGAGCAGGTCCGCGCCATAGACGCGGGCGACCCGGTCGTCATTGAGGACAAAGCACAGGCTGATATACAGGCCGGCCAGGAAGAAGAACGGCAGCAGGACGGCGTAGTAGAGGGCGATGTTGCCGATTTGCGGCGCGTAGGTCGCCGCGTTCTGCAGTTGCAGCGGGTTGAACGGATTGGCGGTGACACCCCAGAACCCCGCCGCCGCGGTGACCACCAAAGCGACCGGCAGCCAGGTCAGCAGCACAGGGCCGTGGCGGACACACGCATCCCGCGCCAGCGCCATCGTCACGCCAGAAAACGCGAACCCGACCATGACGATCGAGATGACCCAGTAGCCATACTCGGACCATTTCGCGACGGCGAAATAACGCGTCAGCGCCGTCTCGAACCCGACCGCGGCCGCCGACACCAGGAACAACGGCAACAGGCGGGCGCGCGTCATGGGCGGATCTGGTTCTGCAGGAAGTTCAGCATGTCCTGGTTGAAGCGGTTTCCGTCGTCGATGAACAGGGCGTGGCCCGCATCGGCATAGACATCGGCCTGCACCCCAGGATGACGCGCAGCGAGGTTCTCGGCCTGCCCGGTGAGACGCGGTGTGACGATGTAGAGGATGGGTTTGCGCACGCTATACACGGCTTCCCGCCAGAACGTTCGGGGCACCGGGTACGACAGCAATAGCGCGGACGCTTCCGGCGGCGTCCGCAGGGCAGTCGCGGTCAGCGCGTCGAGGAACTCGTTGTCTTGCGGCCTGTGGAACATGCTGCGCACGAAACGTCCCATCGCGACCTCGCGCGAGGCGGGGCGAAGCGTGTATCGCGGCGTCCGCGGGCCCGGTTGCGGCGCCGGGTCCTCACCGACCGAGTTGTCGATCAGCACCATGCCAAGCAATTTGCCGTCGCCCGCCCCGTGCACGTAGGCGAGGCTGTCGAGCACGCCCAGCGACCAGCCGACCAGAACGATTTGCCGCCCGCCCAAAGCATGCACCAGGTCGCCGATGTCGGCGCCCCGGCGGAAAGGTTCATATCCGCTGAGCGGGACTTCGCTGTCGCCCTGCCCGCGCGGATCGAGTGCCACGACGTGCCAGTCGCGCGAGAAGAAATCGATCTGCCGCTTGAATATCCAGGCCGGCATCGTCCAGCCGGGCACGAAGACGAGCGTTTTGGCGAAGTTCGGACCGGCCTCAATGTAGTGGAGCTTGACGCCGTCGCTCGTCGTGAAGAAGCGGTCCGCGGCTTGCGCCAGACCCGGCAGCAGCAGCAGCAAGAACAACGCCTGAAGGAAAAGCTTCATAGCGACGTTATGACCGGCCCGGCCGTGCGCCTGTCAAGAAACGTGGCTACTTTGGAGAACGCCTATCCCCATTCGGAGAATTCGCATGGAGGAGCCTGCAAGCTCCAACCGCGGCGCGATCGCCGCGCTGATCGTCGTCGCCCTGCTGGTCGTGGGCGGCCTGTTGCTGATGCAACGCATCCGCGCGAGTTCGGCACTCCAGGATTGCGTCATGTCGGGCCGCACGAACTGCGCGCCGGTGCGATCGGGCTGATGAGTTCGTTGCCGGTGAAGCTTTAGGCGTGCGTCGGGTTCGTGAGACGGTCCTAATGCCCAAGCGCCGCAGGCTCCTGCGGCGCGCCGGCGGCGACGGTGCGCAGGGGGATGTCGCGCAGGCCAATCGCAATCACCACGCCGATCAGGAATAGGACGAGGCACGCGCCGAACGCCACCTGAAAGCCTTGGCCGAGGGCGGCGTGCCCGGCCGCCACCGCCGTGGGCCCAAGTGCGGCGAGCGTGCCGCCTTGCTTCAAAGCGCCCAGATCGGCGGCCGCGGGGAAGCCGGCGGCGGCCATGCGGGCAGCGAAGGTTCCCGTCAGCAGCGCACCGACCAGCGTGCTTCCGAAAGCGCCGCCCATCGACCGCAGGAACAGAAGCGCCCCAGTGGCCGTGCCGACGTCGCGCCGCTCCGCTGCGTTCTGCACCATGACCAGTACGTTCGGCATGCAGATGCCGATCCCCACGCCCACGACCGCCATGGCGACCAGGACAAAGGCTTCGGGTGTGGTGGACGTCGTAAGCGCCAACCCGGCGAACCCGACGCACCCCGCCACCAACCCGGCGATGATCAGGATCTTGGTCCGGCCGATGCGCCGGGCGAGCTGCCCGCCCGTGTACGCGCCGATCACGTTGAACACGAGGAACGGCATGATCAGCAGACCCGACGAGGACGCGTGCGCCCCGCGGATCAACTGGAAGAACAACGGCAGCAGGAAGGTCGTCCCGAGCAGGCCCACCGCACTGAGGAAGGCGAGCGCCACTCCGCGGGTGAACACCGCCTCGCGGAACATGCGCGGCGGCAGGATGGGATCCGCGGCCCGTTGCTCGTGCCACATCAGCATGGTGAACATGAGGGCAGACAGCAGCGCCAGGCCGATCACAGGGCCGGACAGCCAGTCATACTCGGACCCGCCCCAACTCAGCACCAGCAGGAAGGCGATGACGCCGGCGGTCAGCAAGGCGGCGCCCAGGTAGTCGATGCGTCCGCCGATGCCACGTGCCGGCAGCAGCTTCAGCGCGCGGTTGCACAGCACCATGGCGGCCAGGCCGAGCGGGACATTGATCCAGAACACAAAGGTCCAGGAGAGATATTCGGTGAACCATCCGCCGACGACCGGGCCGGCGACCGAGGCTACGCCCCACATGCCGGCCATGTAGCCCTGGTAGCGGCCACGTTCCCGCGGGGAGACGACGTCCGCGATCGCGGCCTGCGCCATCGCCATCAGGCCGGCGCCGCCGACGCCCTGCAAGGCGCGATAGACGATCAGTTGCGGCAGCGATTGGGCCAGAGCGCACAGCACGGACGCGACGATGAAGATCGCCAGCGCGGGCAACAGCAGCGCACGACGGCCATAGATATCGGAAAGCTTGCCATAGAGCGGGGTGGCCGCAGTCGAGGTCAGCAGGTAGGCCGTCACGATCCAGGACAGGTGGCCGAAGGCATGCAGCTCCGTCGCGATGGTCGGCACGGCGGGGATGACCACCGTCTGGTCCAAAGCCGCCAGCAGGATGCACAGCATGATGCCGCTGATCACGCGGAGGATTTGCTGGTGGGAGTAAGCGGGTATCGCGGCCTCTGGAACCGGTGCGGAGGAGGCGATCGGCCGGGCGACAGCAGCGGCTTGTGGCGGCGACATGGGTCAGCCTTACTCCCTTAGGTCAGGCGCGTCAGCCCGCAAATGACCCTAGTTCGTTCACACCCGCTCATGGGCATTGGCCGTGACGGCTTTCAGGAGGCAGCGATGCAGCATCACCACGTCCACGCGGCAGGCGCGACATTCCATGTGGTGACCGCCGGGTCCGGACCGGCGCTGCTGCTGCTGCATGGCTGGCCGGAGTATTGGCAGACCTGGGAGCCGGTGATGGAGCGGCTTGCGAACCGCTTCACGCTGATCGCGCCCGATCTGCGCGGCTTCGGCCAGAGCGACAAGCCGGCCGGCCCGCCCAATGCCGAGCAATGGGGCGCGGACGCCCACGCCGGCGACATCCTCGCGCTGCTGGACGCCATGGGGGTGGAGCGCGCTGGGGTCGTAGGCCACGACGTGGGCGGGGCGGTGATGCTGCCGCTGGCGCGCAAGGCGCCCGACCGGATCACCGGGCTGTTATTCTTCGATTTCAGCTATCCCGGCATCGGCCGCCGGATGGGAACACCAGACCGGCTGAACGAGATCTGGTACCAGTCCTTCCACCAGATGCCGTTCGCTCCAGCCCTGGTGGGCGCGACCCGCGACACCTGCCGCGCCTATATCGGCCATTTCCTCCGTCACTGGTCGCATCGCAAGGATGCCTTCGACTCGGTCATGGAAGCCTGGGTGGATAACTTCATGGCGCCCGGCAACTTGTCGGGCGGCTTCGCCTACTACCGGGCGGCCCACGCGGCCCGGGTCAAGATAATGACGGAGCAAACGCCGGCCGCACCGCCGATCACGCTGCCGACCTGCGTGCGCTGGGCGGAACACGATGCGATCTTCCCGTTCGCCTGGACCGACCGCCTGGGCGAGACGTTCACCGACCTCGACTTGGCGATGTTCGAAGGCGTCGGCCACTTCCCGCACCGGGAAGACCCAGACCAGGCCGCCGCCGAGATCGCGGGCTTCTTCGGCCGGATCCCGTAGTCCAGCCGCTGCGCGTATGCGGGCTACAAGCGGGCTGTGCGGATCAGCTCACGCATTCGCTGCACGGCTGCCGGCAGCCCATCCAGGATGGCTTGCCCGATGATGAAGTGGCCGATGTTCAGTTCGATGACCTCCGGCAGCGCCGCGACCGCCTGGACGTTGCCGTAGCTCAGGCCATGGCCGGCGTGGCACTCCAGCCCGAGCTCGGCGGTCAGTGCGGCGGCGCTGCGCAGGCGATCGAGTTCACCGGGCCGGCCCTCCGCATAGGCGCCGGTGTGCAGCTCCACGATGTCGGCTGACAAGTCGGCGGCGGCTTGCAACTGCCTCTCCTCCGGGTCGATGAACAGGGAGACGCGGATGCCGGCGGCGCGCAGGCCCGCCACGATCGGGCGGAGATGTTCCATCTGCCCGGCGACGTTCAGCCCGCCTTCGGTGGTCACCTCGGCCCGGCGCTCAGGCACGATGCAGGCGGCGTTCGGGCGCACGCGCAAGGCGTTGGCCACCATTTCCTCAGTGGCAGCCATCTCCAGGTTGAGCGGAACGGTGATGGCCGAGCGCAGCCGGTCGATGTCAGCATCCCGGATGTGGCGGCGGTCCTCCCGCAAATGGGCGGTGATGCCGTCCGCGCCGGCGGCGATGGCGGCCATGGCTGCATCCACCGGGTCGGGATGCGCGCCGCCGCGGGCGTTCCGCACGGTGGCGACGTGGTCGATGTTGACGCCCAACCGGATGCTCATGCTGCCGTCCTACGGTTCACCATATCCGCCGCCATACGCAGCGCCGCGATCAGGCTGCCAGGGTCTGCGCGCCCTTGACCTGCAATCCCGAATGCCGTGCCGTGGTCGGGCGAGGTCCGGATGATCGGCAGGCCGAGCGTCACGTTGACGCCGCCGACCATGTCGAGGGTTTTGAGCGGGATCAGCGCCTGGTCGTGATACATGCAGATAGCGGCGTCGTAGGTCGGCCGCGCCGCGTGGGTAAACATCGTGTCGGGCGGGTATGGCCCGGTCGCGTCGATGCCTTCCGCGCGGAGCGTCTCGATGGCGGGCGCCACGATCTCGATGTCCTCGGCGCCCATGGCGCCCTGCTCCCCGGCATGCGGGTTCAGCCCGGCGACGGCCAGCCGCGGCGCGGCAATGCCGAAGTCCCGCTGCAGCCCGGCGGCCGTGGCGCGGGCGACGTCAACGATGCCAGCCGTGGTCAAGCTGTCGAGCGCCTTGCGCAGTGACAGGTGAATGGTCACCGGCACCACCCGCAACTCCGGACAGGCGAGCATCATCACCGGCGTGCCGCGGGTCAGCGCGCCCAGGAATTCCGTGTGACCCGGATGCGGGAACCCGGCCTTATAGAGGACGGCCTTGCTGATCGGGTTGGTCACTACGGCGCCGCCTTCCCCGGCCTGAACCAGGTGGACGGCACGCTCAATGCTTTCGATGATCGCGGGGGCGTTGGCAGGGTCAGGCCGTCCGGCACGGGAGATTTCCGGAAGGGATAGCCGCAGGACCGGTAGAGCGGAGCCAAAGATGTCGGCCGCCTCCCCGGGCGAGCGGATCACTGCCATCGGCACGTCGAGATCGCCCACCCAGAACGGGTCGGCGATGATGGCAAAGACCGGCCCGGTGGCGGCCAATGCGCGCCAGGCCTTGGCCGTGATCTCCCCGCTGATGCCCGCCGGGTCGCCCATCGTCAGCAAAAGAGGTTTGACCGTCATCGCCCGCACCCAAACACATCGGCCACGCCATGCAAACCGATCCCGCAATCCCCATTATGGGGTGGCTGACAGGAGTATTTGACCATGTCCGACCGTCCGAAATTCTTCGATGACCTCGCCGGCGTGGCCGGCGGCGCGTTTTCGGCCCTCACGGGGCTGCGCGACGAGGCGGAGGCCACGATCCGCGCCCGCATCGACGAGGCGATCCGCAAGCTCGACCTCGTCCGCCGTGAGGACCTCGAGGCCGTCGAGCAGATGGCTGCCAACGCCCGTGCCGGGCAGGAAGCCGCCGAAGCCCGGCTTGTCGCGCTGGAACTGCGGGTCGCGGCGCTGGAAGCTGCCTCCGTCCCGCCGACCGATGTGGAGCGCATCGATCCGGAGTTCCCCGATCCAAACGGGATCTGAGGCGTTCACGCCACAGGTGCTGTGACACCCGATGGCATCCGGACGCCGGGCGGGGTTGCAGCAATGACTTGCTGCCCGGTAGTCTGACCATGGGTCGAGTCGTGGCCGTAAGTTCATGACTCGTCTCGCGTCCGGCCTTCCTCCAGATGGGGAGACCCCATGATGCCGACCCTCCTTTCCCAGACAATCAATGAGCATGCCGCCAATCCGCTCGATGCGTTGGAACGCATCGTCGTGGACAACGACTGGGCGTTCGACCGCCGCAGCGAAGGCGAAATGGCTGCCGAAGCGCCCGGCAAGTGGTGCGATTATGGGCTGTATTTCTCCTGGTCGCGCGAGATCAGCGCGATGCACTTCACGTGTGCATTCGACCTGAAGGTGCCGGCCGCCCGCCGCACGGCGCTTTATGAACTGCTTGCCCTGGCCAATGAGAAGCTCTGGATCGGGCATTTCGGCATGGACAGCGATGACGGCATGCCGCTGTTCCGCCACTCGGTGCTGCTGCGCGGCGCCCGCGGCGCCTCGGCCGAGAGCCTCGAGGACATGGTCGATATCGCCATCACCGAGTGCGAGCGGTTCTTCCCGGCGTTCCAATTCGTGCTCTGGGGCGGCAAGACTCCGGTCGATGCGCTGGCTGCGGCGATGCTGGAGTGCGTGGGCGAGGCTTGACCCTGCCCATGCGGCGGGCGGGGTTGTCCTGAGCCCGTCCGTCCTTCTGCTCGGCGGCGGTCGGATGGGTGGCGCGATGCTGTCCGGCTGGCGCCGCGCCGGGCTTGGCCCCAGCTACGTGGTCGATCCATCGCCGCAGACGCAATCGCTTGCGGGCGAGGGCGTTACGGTCGTGGCGGCCGCCGCCGAGGTCCCGGACGGTTTTCAACCGGACGCCGTCATTCTCGCGGTCAAGCCGCAGATGGCCGACGAGGCCCTGCCAGCAGTTGCCCCGTTCGTCGCCGGGTCGGTGGTGATTTCGGTGATGGCAGGCCGCACGATCGCGGGCATTGCCGGCCTTACCGGCGCCGCCGCCATCGTGCGGGCGATGCCGAACACGCCAGCGGCGATCGCCCAGGGTTTCACCGCGGCGTATGCCAATGCTGGCGTCAGTGCCGCGCAACGGGCGCTCTGCGATGGCCTGCTGCGATCGATCGGCGAAGTGGCGTGGCTGGAAGCCGAGGGACAGCTGGACGCGGTGACCGCGTGTTCGGGAAGCGGTCCGGCTTACGTATTCCTGCTCGCCGAGTTGCTGGAGGCCGCCGCCATCGAGCAAGGGTTGCCGCCGGATCTCGCGCGCAGGCTAGCGCGCAAGACGGTCGCCGGGTCGGGCGCGCTGCTGGCGGCCAGTGCGGAAGACGCCGCGGCCATGCGGGTTGCGGTCACCAGCCCGGCCGGCACCACCGAACGCGCGCTGGCGGTCCTCATGGCGCCCGACGCCTGGCCGGCGACGCTCAGCCGGGCCATCGCGGCGGCGACTGCACGGTCCCGCGAATTGTCATCGTGAAGGGCCTGGCCGGTCTGGCAAACCGACCGCAACGATCCACTTGACCAGCCATGGATGACACCGAATTCGACGCGGCGCTGGTTTCCGCGGCCTTCCTCCAGGCCGGCCTGACGGGCTGGTCGGGTCTCAGCATCGTGGAAGCCGCCAGGGGCGCCGGCCTGCCGCTGGACCGCGCCCGCGCACGCTTTCCCGGCCCAGGCGCCGTGCTGATGAAGTTCGGCCTGATGGCCGACACGGCGGCGCTGGCAGAGCCGGTGACCGAACCGCGAGCGCGTGACCGGCTGTTCGACCTGCTGATGCGCCGCTTTGACGTGTTGCAGCAGAACCGGGATGGCATGCTGGCCCTGCTGCGCGCCCTTCCCGCCGACCCGGGGCTCTCGCTTGCCTTAGGCGCCGCGACCCTGCGCAGCATGGGCTGGATGCTGGAGGCGGCAGGGATCTCCGCGGCCGGCCTCAAGGGCCGGCTGCGCGCGAACGGGCTGGTCGGCGTATGGCTCTATGCGCTGCGTGCCTGGAAGGACGACGACAGCGCCGACCTGGCCGCCACCATGGCCGCAATGGACAAGGCGCTCGATCAAGCGGAGCGGTTTTCCGGCATGCTGGGCCTCGACACCGCGACAACCGACGGCGCGGCCGAGTACGCCATGGACGGCGTTGTGGACCTCGGCGATGCGCCACCCCCGCCCGAGACCGATCTGCCACCCGACGAGGAAGCCGATCGGTTGACGACCCGCAACCCGATGCCGCCGCCCACGCCGGAGCCGCCGGCCTCGCCACCCTAACGAACCGTGTCTCGGAAGCACCGTCCGAGGTGTTGGAACCTTGCCACACCCATCCTATTGTGGGGGCGGTAAGAACAAGAAGGGAGCTGCCCATGTCAGACAATCCAGCCGATCGAGCCCAAGAGGCGTTCGATGCCGCTGCCGCCAACAGCGCTGATGCTGCCCACACGGCGCTCCACTCCGGCATGAACACGGCCAATGCCGTGGGCCAGAAGATGAGTGAGATGGGGACGAAGGCGATGTCGGAATTCCAGAAGATGTTTTCCGAGATGAAGGTCCCGATGCTGCCCGACATGGAAGCGTTGATGGCGGCGCACCGCCGTAACCTTGAGACCTTGTCGGCCGCCAACCGCGTGGCGCTGGAAGGCGCGCAGGCGGTGGCGCGACGGAACATGGAAATCATGCAGCAGACCATGTCCGAACTGACGGAAGGCATGCGCTCGATCGCGGCCGGCGAATCTCCGCAGGCCCGTGCAGCACACCAGGCAGAGATGCTGAAGATCTCCTACGAACGGGCGGTCACCAATCTGCAGGAAATCAGCGACCTGCTGCAGCGCTCCAACGGCGAGGCGCTGGGGCTGCTGAACAAGCGGTTTACGGAAGCGCTCGACGAGGTCAAGCTGCTGGTCTCGAAAAGCCAGCCCAGCGCATAGGGCTTGCTGCCCCTCACCTTCTTCTCCCTCGGGAGGGGGTCGGGGTGAGGGGCCAGCAGCGCCAAGCTTTACAAAGGCAGCCTGATCCGTGCCCGCAGGCCGCCCATCGGGCTCTGCTCCAGCATGATCTCGCCGCCATGCGCGCGGATGATGTCGCGGGCGATGGTGAGGCCAAGGCCAGTGCCGCCGCCGCCGGTCTCGAACGGGCGGAACACGCTTTCCCGCCGGTCGGGCGCGATGCCGGGGCCGTCGTCGTCCACCAGCAACTCCACATTGCGGCCACGCGGCACGACCGACAGCGCGATGTTGCGGGCGTGACGCCGGGCATTATCGACGAGGTTGGTCATCGCGCGGCGCAAGGCGTCCGGCCGTAGCGACAGCATCAGCCCAGCCGGCGCCTCAAGCGCCACTTCTGCCCCTGCCCGGCGCGCACCGGCGGCCACATCGACCATCATCGCCGCGATATCGACCGATTGCGCCTGCTCCATCCCCTCGCCGCGCGCAAAGGACAGATAGCCGCCGATCATCCGCTCCATCTCCTCCACGTCCGACGTCATATCCGCGACGTCCTGCGCCTGCTCGTCCCCGGCCGGCAGCATGGCCAAGGCGAGCCGCAGCCGGGTCAGCGGCGTGCGGAGGTCATGCGAGACGCCGGCCAGCATCTCGGTGCGCTGCGTCAGGAACCGGCTGATCCGCGCCTGCATCCGGTTGAACGCTGCCGCGGCCTGGCGCACCTCGGTCGCCCCTTCCGGCTTGATCGGCCCACGGTCGCGGCCCATGCCGAACGCTTCCGCGGCGGCGGCGAGCCGCCGGATCGCGCGCACCTGGTTGCGCATGAACATCGCCGCGATGGTGAACAGCAGGAGCGACGATCCCGCCAGCCACAGCACGAAAAGGTACAGCGTGGAGCTGTAAAGTCGCTTCCGCGGCGCCTCGACCTTGAGCACGCCGTCGGGCAACTGGATTTCGATATTCACGCTCCGGGGATCGCGCGTCCAATCCATCGTGTACGGAAGCTGCACCTTGTCCTGGAGGGCGGCGGCAAGATCGTCATCCATCGGGCCGAACTGGTTCACCCATCGGCCCTGGATCTTCTCGTCGGGGACAAAGCGCATCGGCACTTCCAGCCGCATCCGCGACGAATACAGGATCCAGTCCCTGTTTTCGGAGCCCGGAAACCGGTGCATCAGCTCGATCGCCTGCGCCACCTCGCCAGCGATCGCGAAGGCGAGACGGCGGGAGGTCACGTCGAGGTAGCTGCCGTAGAAGATGGTGAACGCCACGCCCTGCAGGATGATCAGAGGCAGTAGAATGATCAGCAGGCTTCGCCCCAGCAGCGACCGGGGCAGCACGCGCTTGAACCCGAGCCGCACGGTTCAGCTCCCCGGCTTCAGCACGTAGCCGCGTCCGCGCACGGTGTGCAGGAAGCGCGGCTCCCGCGGATCGACTTCGAGCTTGCGCCGCAGCCGGGTCACCTGCACGTCGATGGCGCGCTCCCCCGCTTCGTCCATGCCGAGCGCCTGTGCGATGGCCTCACGCGACAGGACATCGCCCGGCGTCTTGGCCAGCAAGCCGAGCAAAGCCCCCTCGCTGCCCGTCAGGTGGACGGCGCCTTCCTCGCCGGACAGCTCGCCGCGGCCAAGATCGAACGACAGGCTGCCGAGCTGCACGGCGCCCGCTGGTTCGGACGGCACGATCCGGCGCAGCATGGCGCGGATGCGCAGCACCAGCTCGTAAGGATCGAACGGCTTGCCGAGGTAGTCGTCGGCGCCGGCCTCGAACCCGGCGATGCGGTCTTCCGGCGCGCCCCGCGCGGTGAGCAGCAGGATGGGCAAGTCGGACCGCTCCCGCCGCATCGACTCCGTCAGGTCCAGGCCCGACTCTCCGGGCATCGAGACATCCAGGACAATCAGATCCGGCTGCACCGAGCGCATTTTGGCGCGCGCATCGGCCGCGGTTTCGGCCGTGGTCACCCGGAAGCCGTTCTCCGCCAGATACCGCTGCAGCAAACGGCGCAGCCTGTCGTCGTCGTCCACGACCAAGATGTGCGCGTCGCTCACCCGGTGCGGCTCCGGTCCACGTAGGCGCGGGCCGCCGGGTCCATGATCGCGCGCATGACGCGGCCGAAACCTTCCACCGCAGGTCCGCCCGCTTCCCGGAAGGCCGCGGCCAGTCGTTCGCGCTGACTGTCGAACAACTGCTGCTCCAGCGTCTGGCCTTGCGGCGTGAGCGTCAGCAGCCGTTGGCGACGGTCCTGCCGCCCCGGCGCCTGCGACACGTAGCCGCTGCTCACCAGCTCATTCAGCACACGGGCGAGGCTTTGCTTGGTGATCCGCAGGATGGCAAGCAGGTCACCCACGGTCATCCCCGGATTGCGGCCGATGAAGTGCAGCGCTCGGTGATGGGCACGGCCTAGCCCGAGATCAGCCAGGATGATGTCCGCCGTGCCGGTGAAATCGCGATAGGCGAAGAACAGCAGATCCTGCGCAAGCCGCATCTGCTCCTCGCGCAGGAACAACAAGGATGCCTCTGCCTGCGGCACGGCGAGTCGGTCGGCCTTCACGACCGACATGGCTGCTCCTCGATCCTGGTAGGGCAGGATTCTTGACCTTTCGACATACTCACAATAGCGTCGACTATCAGAGAGCAACAATCTTGCGCAGGGAGTGACAAATGGCGCTAGTACCTTTCGACGACCGAGACGGCCTGATCTGGTGGGATGGCGAGATGATCCCCTGGCGCGACGCCAAGCTGCACGTGCTCTCCCACGGGTTGCACTATGCCAGCGGCGTGTTCGAAGGCGAAAGGGCCTATGCTGGCAACATCTTCATGCTTCGCGCCCATACCGATCGCCTGATCGCTTCGGGCCGTATCCTGGGCTTCGATATCCCTTGGACTGCGGAGCAGATCGACGCCGCTTGCCAGCAGGTCATCGCGGCGAATGGATTGACCGACGCCTACATCCGCCCGATCGCCTGGCGCGGCAGCGAGCAGCTGTCCGTATCGGCCCAGCAGACCCGTATCCACCTGGCCATCGCCTGCTGGGAATGGCCGAACCTGTTCGGCAGCGATCGCATGAAGGGCGTGCGCCTTGGCATCGCCGAATGGAAACGCCCGAGTCCGGAGACTGCGCCGACCGCCTCCAAAGCCGCTGGCTTGTACATGATCGGCACCATGGCCAAGCATAAGGCGGAGGCTGACGGCTTCGACGACGCGCTGATGTACGACTGGCGCGGGCATGTCGCCGAGGGCACCGGCGCCAACATCTGCTTCGTGTTCGATGGCGAGGTCCATACTCCGACCCCCGACGGGTTCCTGGACAGCATCACGCGCCGCGCCGTGACGGCGATCGCCCGGCAACACCAGATCAAGGTGATCGAGCGGACGATCATGCCGGACGAGTTGGCACGCGCGACCGAGGTGTTCCTTGTCGGCACCGCCGCCGAAGTCACGCCGGTTCGCCAGATCGGTCCGCATCATTATACGCCTGGCGACATCACGAACACGCTGCTGAGCGGCTACGAGCGGTTGGTGCGCATGAGCCCGGCGGATGTCGCTAAATTGGCTGCATAAGCACCGGGCAATCAGGCGTATCCCCGACTGCCTGGAACCCTAAGCGTCCTTGTCGCCGGACCAGGACGTGGCTGCTTCCGTCGCGTCGCCGCCGATCGGGCCGGACTGTCGTGCACCCTCCTGCCCGGCGGCTTCGGCGGCTGCTTCGGCGCCTTCCTGCATGCGGCCGGCATCGACGTCCGGCGCGATGTTGGTGGGATCGACAGGCGCCGCGCCGTTATGGGCTGGGTTCTTGGTGTCTGGGTTGGCCATCGTGTCCTCCTGCCGCACCAACGCCGCGCGGCAGGCGAACGTTCAACAAGGCCATCATAGGCGGCACGATCACCAGCCAGGCGATCCGGGCGCCGTAGCGGTCGTGCGGGCCAGACAGGGCGCCGGTGGCAAAGGCATTCCCGGCCACGCCGGCGATCACCGTCAGGGCGAGCGCTGCCAGTGCCGGGTGGTTGCGCCATCCCAGAACGATCAGCGCCATCGACCCGGCGGCGCCCAAGGCAAGCACGACGGTGCGCAAAGCCGCGAGCGGCTGTGCTAGCGCGGGCAAATCCCCGTTCACCTGGCGGGCCGCCTCGAACCGGGAAAGCTCGGCAGCGGGGAAATAGGTGCGCAACAGCAGGCCCACTGTCACCTCCAGGTGGGAGGGGGCCAGCGTATCCCCCACATCGGCTTGAAAGAGTTGGCGAAGCGCATTCAGCATCGCGTCGCGGGCCACTTGCAGCGGTTCGTAGCGGATCGTGGCGGAGACGATGCGCGACGCCTCCGCAGCGACGAGCGTCGGGCCGGAGTCGTTCCCCCAGATCGGCCCTTTAGGCTCCCAAAGGAAGGCATCGCTATCCATCGGCAACCCGGCGGCATAGCCGCAGAAGTGATACGCCGGGTCAGGGCAGATGCTGTGCAGGTAGTCGGCGGCGGGTCCGTCGGCCTGCAGCCGGGCAAGAGCGAACACCGAACCGTAGGGCGATATGCCGATGATCCCGTTGCCGACCGCGTTGCTGCCGAGCAGCCAGGCCAGCGCAGCCAGCAGGGGAACGGTCGCGATGAACACCCGGCGCGGCCGGATCAGCAGGATGGCGGCGAGGCATGCCGCGGCGATGATGAGATGCGTGAGGTGGGACGCAATCGCAACTGCCGTCACCGCGCCCACGGCAACCGTCACGGCACGGGGCAGACACCTCCCCCAGGCCAGCACGAACACGCCCAGGACGGTCAGCGGCGCGAAGATATCCGGCATGACGAAGGTCGCGAACCAAGGCGCCGCACTCGCCACGGCCAGAACGCCGCACACGGCCACATGCCGCAGCCGGCCGCCCATTCTCGTCGCTTCGCCGGTCAGCCACAGCATGGCGCTGAGCAGGATCGTCTGGGCAACCACGACACCCCAGAGCGTGCGGCCCCAGTGGAACAAAACGATCAGCGGGCCATACACCCATGGCTTGTCCCAGCCCATCGTGGGCAGCAGCCCCATTTCCCCAAGGCCGGCGGTGTCGCTGAACACGATCGGGTAGCCGTTCAGCAGCGCCGGCCACGCCAACAGCAGCGCACCGAGCAGGATCGGGATGGCCGGGTTTACCAGCGCGCCGCCGCCTCATCGTCGCTGCACCGGGCCTCGACCCAGGCTTCCTTGCCGTCCAGGAAGCGCTCCCGCTTCCAGAACGGCGCACCGGTTTTCAGCCAGTCGATCAGAAACGCAGTCGCGTCTAACGCCGCCTGGCGATGCGCCGCCGCCGCCAGGACCAGCACGATGCCTGCACCGGGTTCCAATCGTCCGACCCGGTGCAACACCGTGCAGCCGAGCAGCGACCATCGCTCGCAAGCCTGCACGGCGATCGTGGTGATCGCGGCTTCCGTCATCCCTGGATAATGCTCGAGCGTCAGGCTTTCGAGCGGATGGGCCGGATCGTCGCGCACCACGCCGATAAAGCTGCCGACGCCGCCGATGTCGGTATGTCCGGCCGTGAGCAAGGCGAGTTCAGCGCCGAGATCGAACGCCTCGGTCTGGACACGGACCGTCGGCGTCATCCACCGGTGACCGGGGGGAAGAATGCGACTTCATCGCCGTCCCCCAAGGGTGTATCGGGCGGGGCGAACGTCTGGTTCACGGCAGCGCGCACGGTGCCGAGGTCAGCGAAAGCGTGCGCCCCCGCCTCGTCGCGCGCCTGAAGCCAAGCCGCGAGACCCCCGACGGTCGCAACGCCGGCTGGAATTGGCAGCGTTTCCTCGCCCCGCTTCATGCGCTCCCGCAGCCAGGCAAAGTAGAGCACACGGAGCATTAGGGCTTGGTCGGCACCGTCTGCACGCTGCCGTCGGGTCCGATCAAGGTGCTGGTGCCGTTGCCGTTGGGAACGAGGATGCCGCTGCCACTCGAGGAGCCATTCTGCAAGTTGCGGTAGCCTTGGCCGCTTCCCTGGCCGGTGACATCGACCGCGGGACCGTTCGGCGTCTGCGATGTCCGCGGCATCCCTGGCGGCCGGGGCGGTGTTTGCGGCGGCGGCAGGCCGCGATCCGCATCGTTGGCGCGACCGATCGCCCCGCCACCCGAGGCGGGCGGTTGCCCACCAGCTTTGCGAATCTCCTCCGCTTGCTGCTTCTCGATATCCGCCAGGGTCTTGTCAGGACCGGTATCCGCCGGCCAGACATTGCCCTTCTCGGGCGTGAGCGGCGTGACATCGACAGGCTGCCCGCGGATCACCAGGAACGTCTCGCTGCTTCCGGCCGGAGTGTTTGGGTTGCGGCCCCAGTTTTGGAAGGTGTGGTCGAAGAACACTCCTGTTCCCGTGCAACCGCTTAGCAGACCCGTGGACAGGCAGAGCGATAGGGTTTTGAGGCTAGGCAGGGCTGAACGCCGCATCAACGGATGGCTCCACAGGCGGCCGGCGGCCGGGTCGGCGGGACTGTGCCCCGCGCACGCATTCCGCTCAAGGTTTCGCGATGGGCAGATGCAGAAAAGACACGATCCACGCCGCAATTTCGCCCGCCTCGTTCAACGGCAACACGGGGCGCGAGCAGCTTGGCAATGCGACGTCCGACGCGACCGCTGCGACATCGTCCCATTGCGGCCAAAGCGGCGCCTTGCCGAGGGCGGGCCGGTGCACCTCGAGCTTGGCGAAGGCGTCGCTACGAAAACCTTCCACCAGCACGAGGTCGGCCGGGCCCATGACGTTCAGCAGCGCGGGCAGATCCGGCTCGGAGCCCGGGTCCTCATGCATCAGCACCCACCGGCCAGGGCTGACCACCAGTATTTCCTTGGCGCCGGCCTCGCGATGCCGCCAGCTATCCTTGCCCGGCTTGTCGAGTTCGGCGCCGTGATGGGCATGCTTCACCGTGGAGACGGTCAGGCCGCGCGCCCGCAGCAGCGGCAGGACAGCTTCGATGAGCGTCGTCTTGCCAGCGCCCGACCATCCGGCGATGCCGAGCACGGCGCGCGTCACTACGGCCCACTCGGCTCACGCACCGCGCTGCCCGGCGCGCCTCGCGGCCCGTCCTGCACATGGCGCAGGCCGGCCCGCAGGTAGTCCCAACCGGTCACCAGCGTCAGCAGCGCAGCGACCCACAGCATGGCCTCGCCGATCGCCGCGACCGGCAGCGGCACGTGCAGCAGCGTGGCGACGTCATCGCCGGCGAGCAGCGTGCCGAGCGCGCCCATCTGGAACCCGGTCTTCCATTTGGCCAGCTTCGTCACCGGCAACCCGACGCTCAGCCCGGCCAGGTATTCACGCAGGCCGCTAACCAGGATTTCGCGCAGCAGGATGATGATCGCCGGATACAGCGCCCCGTCCGGAAACCGGCCCAGCCCGGCCAGCAGCATCAGCGTCGCGCCGACCAGAAGCTTATCGGCGATCGGGTCCAGCATCCGTCCCAGATTGGATTGCTGCCGCCAGATCCGGGCGAGATGGCCATCCAGCCAATCCGTCAAGCCGGCTGCGATAAATAGGATCATGGCGACCAGGTCGCCGACCGGTGTGCCAAGGGCGACGCAGCCGACGATTACGGGAATGATCCCAATGCGCGACAGCGTCAGCAAATTGGGCAGGTCGGTCAGCATGGGATGGACATTAAGCGGTTCAGGCGCGGCTGTCAGTCGGGGCGCGAGCTTTAATGGCAGCAGGCAAACTGTTTTCGGCGGGTCTGGCGGGAGTCGCTGAAACTTGTGCAGGCGATGCGGCTTATCCGCATTATCCATAAAGCGATCGACTGAGTGTCAGACCGTCCTGACGCTGTTTTGCTGGGGATGGGCATCAGCTTGAAGCCGCTCGACTGTCATCGAGGATGCCATCTGTGACGAAGCGGTCGATGTTTCTGTTTTCCATGGCAGCCATGCTTACGGGTTGTGTCCCCACCTATCAGGCTTACCCGCAAGCACCCGCGCCTTTGAACGAGCGCGTCCCCCTCCCGCCAGTGTCCGACAGGGCGCAGGCCTGGCGGCCCGGCTACTACAACTGGAACGGCAGCAGCTATGTCTGGCATCCAGGCAAATGGGTGCCGGCCGCCGGCCATAGCACGCTGTGGCAAGACGGCTATTGGCGGCGGGTAGGCCAGACCGATTATCAATGGGTGCCACCAGGATGGCGATGACGACCTCTCAGGGCGTGCGGTCCGGCGACCTTCCAGTCCAGCAAGATGCTCTCGATGCCCTGCTGCGCCTGTCCGGCGGGGAGCCGAAACGGCAGGACATGCTGACGAAACTGGCGGTGTTCATTGCCAGGTTCGAGGAGGCGCCGAGCGTTACCCGGGCGCATGTTGAAGCCGCTGCCCGGACGGCGGCCGACTCCGCTGACGACGATCCGGCTGCCGATGTCATCCGGCCGGCCGCGCATGAGCGGATCCAAACCAGCGCGATGCAACGACGCGACCAGCCGGGCGGCTTCGCCTGGGCAGCCCTGGCCGGCTTGATTGCTGTCCTCGCAGGCGGCGGGGCTTGGGAGATGCTGCACCGGCCTCCCAGCCCAGCCGGCCGCGCGACGTCTTTGGCAAGCATTCCGGTTGCCGGCAAGCCCGCGAGCGCCCCGGCAGCAGCGCCGGAGCCACAGCCAAGCAAGACTGCCCCAAAGCCCTTGCCGGAAGTGGCTGTGCCAGAGGTCACGCCGCTGCCGCCTCAACTGGCGACAACCCGCTCGCCAACCCCACCGTCGGAGCCGGACATGCGGCCGCGCACGCCGCCGCCGGCCGCGCCGGCCCCTGTGCGCCATGCCGAACGGGAGGCCCGCCTGCCGGTCCAGGAGGCGGACCCGCCTGCCCCGGCTCCGGCCGCGCCTGCGGAGGCAGGGACGGATGCCGGCACGTCCTACCAGGCGATGGTCGCCGAGTTGCGCCGCGCAGCACGCCGGCCGGACGTGCAGCCCAGCCGGTCCAGCTTCGCTCCGCCTTGGCCGCCCTCGTCGTCCGACCCTCACGAGCGCTTCTTCGGCAGCTACGTCATGGGTCCGGACGGTCGCCGGACGTTCGTCGCGAGCCCATGAGAACCCGTGGAAATGCCGGACGTTGGGACACTGAATGTTGGGGGCTAATGAGATGCGCCGGTGGTTGATAGGGTTTACGGCCGTGCTGCCGATTGCGGGGCCGGTGATGGCGCAACCGATCATCATCCCGTTGCAGCCGCAGGTACAGCGGCAACCACCCGCGCCACCACCGCCATCGCGCGTTCCTGTCGTACCCGGCCGCCAAGTGCCCGCGCGGACACAAGGTTCAAACGCTGGGCAGTCCGCTGCGCAAGTGACCCAGCCCTCCGGAAGTTATTGATGCCCGCCGCCGGACTCGAACCGGCACGCCTTTTTAGGGGCCTCGGATTTTAAGTCCGCTGCGTCTACCATTTCGCCAGGCGGGCGTGACCCGTGTCTTACCCGGCGGCGGCGGCGTTGGCGACAGCCAGCGATTTGGCGATGTCCAGCGCGCGGCGGATCAGTGTGTCGCTGGCTTCAGGGGTGCGGAAGGCGCTGTGGGCCGACAGGGTGACCCGGTCCAATTCGGTGAACGGGTGACCCGCCGGCAATGGCTCCTCGGTGAACACGTCCATGGCTGCATGGGCTATGCGGCCGGCCTTCAACGCCTCGATCAGCGCTGGCTCGTCGATGAGCGCGCCGCGGGCCGTGTTGACCAGAATAGCGGACGGCCGCAGCCGGCCGAGCCGCTCGACATTGAGGAAACCGCGGGTTTCATCGTCCAACAGCAGGTGCAGGGAGAGGACGTCGCTTGCCTCCAGCACGGTTTCGAGCGGCAGGAACTCCACTCCTTCCGCCTGCTTCGGGCGGCGGTTCCAGGCGATCACGCGCATGCCCGCACCGGCCATGATGGTGGCCACCTCGCCCGCGATGCCGCCAAAGCCAATCAAGCCCAGCGTCTTGCCGCGAAGCTGCACGCCTTCGGTGCGCAGCCATTGCCCGGCGCGCATGCCGCGGTCCATTGCGGCCAGGCCGCGCGCCGCAGCCCAGATCAGCGCTACGGTATGTTCCGCAACGGCGACATCACCGTAACCCTTGATGACGTGGACCGTGATGCCGAGCTCGGCCAATTCTTCTGGGTTCATGTAGGACCGCGCGCCCGTGCCCAAGAAGATCACGTGCTTCAGGCTGGGGCACTCACGCAGGGCCGCGGTCGGCAGCTGAGTATGGTCGTCGAGGATGAAGTCGTAGCCCTCGACCAGGCTCGGCAGCGCCTCGGGCGAGATGCTGGCGGTCTGGTTGACATCGACCGCCGGGTCATCCGGCTGCACCATGCGGTCGAAGACGTCGGCGAGCGTGTCGCTGGCATCCAAAAACAAGCCCTTCATCCGAAACTCCTCGCTGCGGGACGATCCTGTGGGCCACGCTCGTTTAGGGCAAGCCACGCCATCGGCTGGAAGGGAATGCTGACATGAGCAATGGGCCGCGCCGGACAACCGCCCGGCGCGTGGGGGCGTTGCCCGCGCGCAGGAAGCGTGCTGCGGGCCATGCGCAGGCGGCTTGCGCGCCGTTGACGCTCACCGGCCGTGCTGCCTAGAGGGCGCATGGCCCGTGCCCATGCCGCCGAACCGCCGATCGTCAGTCAGGGCAGGGCCAAACCACGGCGCAAGCTGCGGTGGCGGCTCGCCCGCCTGCTGCTGATCGCGGGGATATGGGCATGTCTGGCCGGGGCCGCCGTGCTGGTCTGGTTCGCGCGGGACCTGCCGCGGCCGGAAGCAGCCCTGGACGCCGCCCGCCGGCCGGGGCTGACGCTGCAGGACCGCACCGGCCACGTGTTCGCCACCTTCGGCGATATCGTAGGCGATCCGCTCCGGCTGTCCGACATGCCGCCGTGGCTGCCAGAGGCGGCCGTGTCGATCGAGGATCGCCGGTTCTGGAGCCATCCCGGGATCGACATTCTGGGCATGGGCCGGGCCGCGCTGGTGAACCTGCGCTCCGGCCAATTGCGCCAGGGCGGCTCCACCATCACGCAGCAGGTGGCCAAGAACCTGTTCCTGACCAACGCCCGCACGCTGCGGCGCAAGGTGCAGGAACTGATGCTCACCTTCTGGCTCGAGCATACCTTCTCGAAGCGCGAAATCCTCGAGATCTGGCTCAACCGGGTCTATCTCGGAACCGGGACCTATGGCGCGGATGCGGCTGCGAGGCTGTATTTCGGCGTGTCAGCCCGCAATCTGAACCTATGGCAGAGCGCGTTGCTGGCGGGCATCCCGCGTGCGCCGTCCCGCCTCAACCCGCGGGCGAATCCGATTGCCGCGGCGGCGCGGGCGCGGGAGGTGCTGACGGCGATGGCCCAGACGGGCACCATCACGGCGGCCGAGGCGCAGGCCGCGGCGGCCCAGATCAGCTTCCCGCAGACGGGCGGGCCGGCGGCGCCCTGGTTCGCAGATTGGGCTTCGGAACAGGCGCAGGCCATCCTCCCGCCCGATGCCGATGCGACGGTCCGAACCACGCTGGACCCGCGACTGCAACTGACCGCGGAAAGCCGGCTGACCGCCCTGCTGAACGGCCCCGGCGCCGCCGCCAATGTCGGCCAGGGCGCCGTCGTGGTGCTGGACGCCGGCACCGGTGCGGTGCGTGCCATGGTCGGTGGGCGCGACTGGCACGTCAGCCCGTTCAACCGCGCCGTGCTCGCCCGGCGCCAGCCTGGCTCGTCCTTCAAGGCCTTCGTCTGGCTGGCTGCGCTGGAGCAGGGCATGACGCCGGACGACACGGTTTCGGATGCGCCTGTCCGGGTTGGCAGCTACAGCCCGTCTAATTTCGAGCCTGGCTTCCATGGCGACGTGACCCTGGAGCAAGCGCTGGCCGAGTCGCTGAACACGGTGTCGGTCCGGCTGCTGTTGCAGGATGGCGGGCCGAAGCCGGTGATCGCGGTGGCGCGCAGGCTCGGGATCACGGATCCGTTGCCGGACAATGCCAGCCTTGCCCTGGGCACCGGCGAAGTCGGTGTGCTGGAGATGGCGACGGCCTACGCGAGCCTTTTCAACGGCGGCTATGCGGTCACGCCGATGGCGATGGAGGCGGCGGAGTTCAATCACCAGCCCTTCGCGTTGCCAAAGCCGCCGCAGACCCGGGTGGTGGCGGTGGCCGGCATGATGGTGCGGATGCTGTCGGCCGTGGTCGCCCGCGGAAGCGGCCGGGCCGCCGCGGTGCCGGGCCGCACGGTAGCGGGCAAGACCGGGACCACCCAGGACTACAAGGACGCCTGGTTCATCGGCGTGGTCGGTCCGGACGTGATCGCCGTCTGGCTCGGCAACGATGATAACCGGCCGATGAAGGCCGTCACGGGCGGCAGCCTGCCGGCCAAGCTGTTCCACGACATCGCCGTCGAGGTCCGTTAAGCCGGGCTTCACGCGCCCGTGCCAGCGTCTTCGGCATGCTGGACATGCTGCAAGCCCGGGCGGACGACTTCGTGCAAGGTTTGCGCTGCCACGAGGCCGGTCTGCTGGCCGAAGCCGGCCGTTTTTACCGGCGTGTGATCGAGGACGATCCTGCGCATTGCGGCGGCGTATTCTTGCTCGGGCTCGTTCAGGCAGCCCGAGGCGATCTAGCCGCCGCGCGCGACTTTCTGGAGCGTGCCGCGGCGCTCGACCCGACCGTCCCGGCCCACCATGCAAGCCTCGCAAGCGTGCTGGCGCGCCAGGGCGAGTGGGAGGCTGCGGCGGTGCAATCGCGCCGCGCGCTGGCCCTCGATCCCCGGCACGCTGAGGCGCTGAATACGCTGGGCGTCGTGCACCGCCAGATGGGACGGCCAGGCGCCGCGATGAAGTGCTTCCAGCAGGCAGCGGCGGCCAGCCCCTTCGATGCCGACGCGCACAGCAATCTCGGCGTGGCCCTGGCGGAGGCGGGCCGCGCCGGTGAGGCGATCCACTGTTTCCGCGCCGCCGTCCGGTTAAGGCCCGACCGGCCCAACGCGCACAATAACCTCGGTGCGGTGCTGGCCGATGCGGGCGATCTGGACGCAGCAATGGCTTGCTTCCGGGCGGCGATCGCGCTCGATCCCTGCCATGCCGACGCGCATTTCAGTCTCGCGGCCACCCTGCTGGCCGCCGGAAACATGGCCGAAGGCTGGCCCGAGTTCGAATGGCGCTGGCGCACGCCGGCCATGGCCGCAGCCGGCCGCGGCTTTTCGCAACCGCAATGGCGGGGCGAGGCGGGCCACGGCCGGACGCTCCTCATCCACGCGGAGCAAGGCTTCGGCGACACGCTGCAGTTTTGCCGCTATGCGCCGATGGCGGCCGCCCAGGGTTGGCGCGTTATCCTCGAAGTGCAGCCGGCGCTGGTCCGCCTGCTTGGCTGCTTACCCGGGGTCAGTGCTGTCGTGGCCCGAGGGACCGGGTTGCCCGCGTTCGACGCACACTGCCCCATGCTCAGCTTGCCGCTTGCCTTCGAGACCCGCTTGGCGACCATACCAGCCGCGCCATGCTACCTCATGCCGCCAGCAGATCAGCAGGCGGCATGGCAG
>CAZZVB010000024.1:0-24842 GCA_964657445.1 uncultured Burkholderiaceae bacterium
GGTGGCTGTGCAAGGTAGGGTCGCGACCGGAACACAGCGCCACCACGTCCCGGAAGGTGCCAATACGGGCGCTCGGAGCCGCTTCGGCCGCCGGTGCCGCCAGTGCAGCAACGGCGCCGCCACCCATCACGGCCCGCGTGCCGCCGCCTGGGGAACCAGGGGACGGTTTCGCAGGGGCGCCGGGTTCGGCCGTGGTCAGGCGGCGGACCAACTCGCCCGGCGGCGGCAGGTCGGCCACGTGGCACAGCCGGATCAGGATCATCTCCGCTGCGGCCCGGCGGTCGGGCGCCGCTTCGACCTCGCCCAGTCCCTTCAGCAGCATCTGCCAGGCCCGGCTCAGGACGGGGACGGAGAGCTGGTCAGCCAGTGCGGCGCCACGCGTGCGCTCGTGCTCCGGCAACGCATTGCCCTCGCGCAGCTCGGGGACGGAGCGCAGCCGGGTCAGCATGTGAACGAGTTCGAGCAGATCGCTCAGCACCGTGCCGAGGTCGGCGCCGAAGGAGTGCGCACGATCGGTGATGGCGAGCGCGCCGGCGACGTTGCCGGCAGCCACCGCCTCCATCAGGTCGAACACCAGTTGGCGGTCGGCGAGGCCCAGCATGTCGGAGACCTCGGCGGCGGTGACCTCTGCGCCCTCCATGCGGGCGATCGCCTGGTCCAGCAGGCTAAGGCCGTCACGGGCGGAGCCGTCGGCAGCGCGGGCGATCAGGTCCATCGCCGCCGGCGCAACCGCGACCTGCTCCGACGCCGCCACGCGGGTAAAGAGGCCGGCGAGTTCGGCGGCTGAAATCCGGCGCAGGTCGAAGCGCTGGCAGCGCGACAGCACGGTGATCGGGACCTTGCGGATCTCCGTCGTGGCGAAAATGAAGGTGATGTGCGGCGGCGGCTCCTCCAGCGTCTTCAGCAGGGCGTTGAACGCCTGCGTCGTCAGCATGTGGACTTCGTCGAGGATGAAAACCTTGGTGCGCGCCTGCAGCGGCTTGTAGCGCACGGCCTCGATGATCTCGCGGGCGTCGTCCACCTTGTTGCGGGTGGCGGCGTCCATCTCGATCACATCCGGGTGCCGGTCGGCGAGGATGGCGGTGCAATTGGCGCAGACCCCGCATGGTGTCGCGGTCGGCCCGCCGTTGCCGTCCGGCCCAATGCAGTTCAGTGCGCGGGCGATGATCCGGGCGGTGGTGGTCTTTCCGACGCCGCGCACCCCGGTCAGCATGAACGCGTGCGCAGTCCGGTTCATCGAGAACGCGTTGCGCAACGTGCGCACCATCACGTCCTGGCCAATCAGGTCCTCGAACCGGGTGGGGCGGTATTTGCGTGCGAGAACGCGGTAGGGCGTCGTTTTAGCGCTGGTCGCTGTTGACGGCTGGGGCAGGGCGTCGCCGAACAAGCTGGCGCCACCGGCCGGCGGCTCAGGCAGCGCGTCGGGATCAGGCGCCTCGATCTCTGGCGAGTCTCCGAACAGGCCAGACATTCTGCGCGCCGGACCTCCTGAAGGATGGGGGAAGGGTGGGGAACCGGACCACGACCCGGGCGGAACTCACTGCGGCTGCTTCCTTCCGGACCTGACCGGGTTGGCAAGGCGACCGTCCGCAACCGGCTCCCCACCGCCGTATATCATGGGAGGGTGGGGGTGGGGCAAGGTGCTGCCGCCGCCGTAGCGGTGTTGCTGACAGGAAGGGGCCATGCCAGTTTCCCCGACGCATGAACATCATCACGCCCAGCCGGCCGAATTCGTACACCGGCAGCCCGCTCGATCGTGCATCCCACCTCCGTGACGATCAGGATTGGCTGGGTGAGGCCCTCGGCGACCCAGACACCCGCTTCGCCCCGGTCTGGCGCGGTCGCAACCTGTTCCGCGCGGGTGGGGACGGCACTCCGGAGGCCGTTTTCCCGGCCGGGATCGCCGCGGCCGGCCATCCTTGGGCCTTGCTCGGCAATGCCGATGGCGTTGCGTATTTCACCGTCGATCTGAGCGCCGTCGAGGATCCGATGCCGCTGCTGCCGGGCGGGTCGGGTGAGTTCCAGGAATTGCGGACCATCGGCGCCGGGTTGCCGGCGGACCATGCCGCCATCCTCGCGCATGCCCGCGGGCTGATGCACTGGCGCAGCCGGCACAAGTTCTGCGGCATCTGCGGGGCCGCGTGCGAGCCGCGCAGCGCCGGCAATGTCATGGTTTGCACGGGCTGCGGCACCAGCCACTTCCCGCGCACCGATCCCGCCGTCATCATGCTGGTCACGCGCGGCGACTCGGTGCTGCTCGGCCACTCAACGCGATTCCCGAACAGCGTCATGTATTCCACTCTCGCCGGCTTCGTCGAACCCGGCGAGAGCCTCGAGGAAGCGGTCGCGCGCGAAGTGCAGGAGGAGACGGGCGTGCGTGTCGGCCGCGTCCACTATCATAGCAGCCAGCCATGGCCCTTCCCGAGCAGCATCATGCTGGGCTTCTACGCCGAGGGACTGACGGACGAGATCATCATCGACGAGAACGAGCTGCGTGACGCGCGGTGGTTCAGCCGCGCCGAGCTGCAGGAGCCGAAGGCGCACGGCTTCGCCTTGCCGCGGGCCGACAGTATCGCCCGGCGATTGATCGAGGACTGGATGGCGGCATGAGGCCGCTTCGGCTTGCGCCGGTCATGGCGCTCCTGATCCTGGCGGGCTGCGGCATGTTCGGCCATTTCGACACCGCGCCGGCCCTGCCGGAAAGCATCCCGCCGGGTTGTGAAGACCAGGTCTATGCCGACCCGAAGGTCAAGGACCTGCTCATGAAGGGTGCGGGGAGCGAAAACTACCGCATCAGCCATATCGAACAGCTCAAATTCGCCAAGCTCGACGCATTGCATCATTGCATGCAGCAAAAGGGTTTGGCGCCGGCGGGCGGTGGCGTGCAAAGGCCCAACGTCTCGGATTGAACCGAGCATAGGCGCGCTGCAAGGGGCCATCCGGGCAGCATGGTATGCTCCTGCGGCGGCCAACTTTGCTGAACCATACTGTTGCCCGGCCCCATGCGGATTTGCATGTTTCGGGTATGAACAACATCGCACTTTCGCGGCGCGCCTTCGGGGCAGCGCTGGGTGCCGTCGTGCTGGCTGCACCGCCCATCGCGCGGGCTGCCGGCACCGTACGCATCGGCTACCAGAAGAACGGCTCGCTCGCGCTGCTGCGCCATCAAGACCGGCTGCGAGAGCTCGGGCTGGCTGCCGAGTGGCTGGAGTTCGCATCCGGTCCGCCGCTGCTGGAGGCGTTGAATGCCGGGGCGGTTGATTTCGGCGCCGTCGGCGACACGCCGCCGATCTTCGCGCAGGCGGCCGGGTCGGACCTGGTTTACGTCGGTGGCCAGCCGAATAGCGGCGCGAACGAGGCGATCCTGGCGCCGAAGGGCGGCCCGGTGAAGACCGTCGCCGATCTGCGCGGCAAGCGGGTGGCGTTCACGAAGGGCTCCAGCTCGCATGCGATGATGCTGCTGGTGCTTGCGGCCAACGGCATGACGCCGGCGGATATTCAGCCGGTGTACCTGCAGCCGCCGGACGCTGCCGCGGCGTTCCGGTCGGGCGCGCTGGACGCCTGGTCGGTCTGGGACCCGTTCTTCGCGGTGGCGCAGCGCGAACCCACGACGCTCGTCGTGACAACGGGGGAGGGCGTGGCGCCGACCAACGCGTTCTTCATGGCGAGCCGCAAGTTCGCGCTGGCGCAGCCTTCGACCATCGTGGCGCTGCTGGGCGCGATCAACGCGTCGGCCGATTGGGCCCGTGCGAACCCGGAGCCGCTGGCGCAAGCGTTGTCGTCGATCACCGGCGTGCCCTTGGAGGCCGAGCGCATCGCGGCGCCGCGCGGGCTCTATGCGGTGCAGCCGATGGATGATGCCATCATCGCCCGCCAGCAGGGCATTGCGGACCAGTTCGCGCGGATGCACATCATTCCCCAACGCATCGACGTGCGCGCCATTGTCTGGACGCCGCCGGGCCCTGGGGAAATCGCCCAGGTCACAGGGAGCCGCCCATGAACGCCGACCCCGGCCGCCTCAAGCCAGAACGCGGCGACAAGCTCGACTTCTTCTGGTTCCTGCCGACCGGCGGCGACGGGCGCTACCTGGGTGCGGCCGATGGCGCCCGGCAGACCAGCAACCGCTATTTGCGCCAGATTGCCCAGGCCGCCGACCAGCTCGGCTACACCGGCGTGCTGCTGCCGACGGGGCGGGGTTGCGAGGATGCGTGGATCGTGGCGTCCACCATGATCCCCCACACCGAGCGGCTGAAGTTCCTGGTCGCAGTCCGTCCCGGCGCCATCGTGCCGGGCGAGGCAGCGCGGCAGGCGGCGACGTTCGACCGCGCCAGCGATGGACGGCTGCTGATCAACGTCGTCGCAGGCGGCACGCCGGGCGACCTGGCCGGCGACGGCATCACGCTCGGCCATGACGAACGGTATGAGCAGGCGGACGAGTTCCTGCAGATCTTCCGCGGCATGCTGCGCGGCGACAAGGTGCAGTTCGAGGGCAAGCATTTGTCCAGCCGCGGGGGCAGCCTGGTCTTCCCGCCGGTGCAGTCGCCCTACCCGCCGCTGTATTTCGGTGGCTCGTCGTTGCCGGCCCGCCAGCTCGCGGCTGAACAGTGCGACACGTATCTCACCTGGGGCGAGCCACCCGCGATGGTGGCCGAAAAGATCGGCGATGTGCGCCGCCGGGCGGCCGCGTTGGGCCGGACGCTGCGGTATGGCATTCGGCTGCACTTCATCGTCCGCGAGACCGAGGGCGAGGCGTGGGATGCCGCGCGCAAGCTGATCAGCCATTTGTCCGACGACACCATCGCCACCGCGCAAGCCAAGCTGGCCGCCGGGTCGGACAGCGAGGGCCAGAAGCGCATGATGTCGCTGCACGGCGGATCACGCGAAAAGCTGGAGGTCGCACCGAACCTATGGGCCGGCGTCGGGCTGATCCGCGGCGGCGCCGGCACCGCGCTGGTAGGCGATCCGGAGACGGTGGCGGCGCGCATCCGCGAGTATCAGGCGCTGGGCATGGACACTGTCATCGGCAGCGGTTTCCCGCACCTCGAGGAATGCTACCAGACGGCCGAACTGCTGTTCCCGCTGCTGAACACCACGGGCGTCACGCGCCAGCTTCCCGGCGGCCCGGCGATCCTGACCGGCGGCGGCAGCCTGAGCACGGACCGTATGCCGGTTGGGCCGGGGAATAGCGGGATCTAGCTGCTTTGATGGGTCGCGCTTTGCTTACCCATCCTACGGCGTAGGATGGGCCGACGCGCGAGCCGTCACCGGGCGGACTGGGACCGTCGGGGCGCCGCGGGATAGACGCCCAGCACGCGGAGTTCACGGGAGAAGAACCCCAGCTCCTCGAACGCCCGGGCCAGGTTGGCGGCGTCCGGATGTCCATCGACGTCGCATAGGAACTGCGTCGCGGTGAACTCGCCGGCCAGCATGTAGCTCTCCAGCTTCGTCATGTTCACGCCGTTGGTCGCGAACCCGCCCAGGCATTTGTAAAGCGCGGCAGGTACGTTGCGGACCTGGAAGATGAACGTCGTGACCAGATCGGTGGCGCCCGGCGGCGGGGCCATCGGCTCGCGTGCGGTGATGTAGAAGCGCGTCGTATTGTCCCGCGAGTCCTCGACATTGGCGCGCAGGATCTGCAGGCCATACAGCTCGGCAGCCAGCGAGGACGCGATCGCCGCGTCGGCCGGGTCCCCGCGTTCGGCGATCATCTGGGCTGACCCGGCGGTATCCGCCTCGATGACCGCTTGCACCCCCAGCTCCCGGATGATCAGTCGTACTTGCCCGAGGGCCACCGCGTGGGAGTGCACGCGGCGCACCCCCCCGATGGTGGCGCCCGGCACGCCGAGCAGACAGTGTTCCACGGGCTGGAAATGCTCGCCCACGATGTGCAGCCCGCTGCCGGGCAGCAGGGAGTGAATGTCCGGCACGCGGCCTGCCAGGCTGTTCTCGCAGGGCAGCATGGCAAGGTCGGCGGCGCCGGATTTCACGGCGTCGATCGCGCCCTCAAACGTGTCGCAGGGCAAGGTCTGATGGCCAGGCAGCGCTGCGCGGCAAGCCAGGTCGGAATAGGCGCCGGGGCGGCCTTGGAACGAGACGGTCATTTGAACATTGCGCGGGCGCGCTCCAGATCGGCCGGCGTATCGACGCCGAAGGGGCCGTGTTCGACACGGGTGCAGGCGATGCGCATGCCGGCTTCCAGGGCGCGCAACTGTTCCAGGCTTTCGCGCCGCTCCAGCGGGCTTTCCGGCAGGGCGACGAAGCGAGCCAGGGCGGAACGGCGAAAGGCATAGATGCCGATGTGATGCCACAGCGGTCCATCGCCGGACGGCACCCGGGCGCGGGAGAAATACAGCGCGTTGGACACGGCACGGCCGCGTTCGAACACGCAGGCCGCCTTCACGTAGGAGGGGTTGTTCGCCTCCTCCTCGTTTTCGATCGGGGCGACCAGCGTGGCGATGTCGATATCCGCATCCACCAGCGGGCCGACCACGGCGCGCAGGGCTGCCGGGTCGAGCGTGGGTGTGTCGCCTTGCACGTTGACCACGACGTCATGCCGGGCCTGCGGGTCCAGCTCACCCAAGGCGGCATGAACGCGGTCGGAACCGGAGGGTAGCGACGGGTCGGTCATCACTGCGGTGCCGCCGGCGCGGCGCACCGCTTCAGCGACTTCCGCCTCGGCACAGGCCACGGCCACCGGGCCGATCGCGGCCTCCTGCGCCCGGTGCATGACATGTACGATCATGGGCAGGCCGGCGATGTCCGCCAGCGGCTTGCCCGGCAGGCGGGTGGACGCCATGCGGGCCGGAATGACGATGATGGGGTTCAAACTCGGACTCGCAGGGGAAGGGGCAAACTCTTGGACGGGCCGCGTGTTGGCACGCGGTGGAAGCCAGCTTAGGTATCACGCCTATGCGGCGTAAACCACGCGAGGAGTGTTGTGCATGGGTCGCATTGGGTTGTTTGCCTTTCTCGCGTTGACGCCGGCTCTGGCGCTGGCGCAGCCCGCTTCGTCCCAGCTTGCGGGCAAGCCCGGCAACACGCAGGGTGCGGCAGGGCAAGGCGGGGCGCAGGGTCAGCAGATGAACCAGGCGATCCCGAACCAGAACCAGTCCCAGATGGAGACGAACAACTCCCAGCAGCCGCCGCAGGTGAAGGTCTTGCCGCCGACCACCGACTCGCAAAACCAGCCGAACCCCAAGCCGGAGCTATCCCAGTAAACCTCGAGGCCGAGACGCTCGCCGCCATAGCGGCTGCCGATGCCGCCGGTGCGGTCATCCGGCGGTGGTTTCGCGCCGGCGCCGCTGCGGACCTGAAGAGCGATGAAAGCCCCGTCACCGTGGCGGATCGTGACGCCGAGGCGGCGATGCGCGCCGTGCTGGCGGAACACTTTCCCGGCCATGCGATCCTGGGCGAGGAGGCCGGGGAGGACCGTGCCGGCAGCCGCTGGCGCTGGGTGCTGGACCCGATCGACGGCACGCGGGCCTTCATCACCGGCCGCCCGCAATTCGGCACGCTGGTGGCGCTGCTGGACGGCGACACTCCGGTACTCGGCCTGATCGACCAGCCGATCACCGGGGAGCGATGGCTGGGCGTCGCCGGGCGGCCGACCGTGTTCCAGGGAGCGTATGGCCACGCCGGGTGCCGGCCGTGCCCGGCGCTGGCCGAGGCGGAACTGAGCTGCACCTCGCCCGCGATCTTTCAGCCCTCCGAGCAGCCGCGCTGGCAGCGGCTGGCCGCCGCGGTCAGCCGCGTGTCGTGGGGCGGGGATTGCTATGCCTACGGCCTGCTGGCGCTGGGGCAGATCGACGTGGTGGCGGAGGCGACGCTGAAGCTGTGGGATTGGGCGGCGCTGGTGCCGGTGATCCAGGGCGCGGGCGGCAGCATCACCGACTGGGCGGGCAAGCCGTTGCGGCCGGATGGCGACGGCACCGTGCTGGCCCTGGGTAACCCGGCGTTGTTGCCGCATGCTGTGGCGTGCTTGGAGTCTGCCTGATGCGTCTGACTACGTGGTTCACCGCCTTCCTGCTTCTATCGGCGCCGGCGATGGCTGAGCCGACCTACGGCATCTCGCTGATCGGGCCGCTGAAGCTGCCGGCCGATTTCAGCCACTTCCCGGCAGCCGACCCTGGCGCGCCAAAGGGTGGAACCGTGGCGTTGGCCTCGGTGGGCAGCTTCGACAGTCTCAATCCGTTCATCGTGCGCGGATCGCCGGCCGCGGGGATCGGCCGGGTCTGGGATACGCTGCTGGCGGACAACCCGGATGAGGCTTCCACGAGCTACGCCCACGTTGCGGAATCGATCGATGTCGCGGCGGACCACAAATCGGTCACCTACAAGATTCGCCAGGAGGCGCATTTCAACGACGGCACCCCGGTGCTGGCGTCCGACGTGGTTTGGTCGTTCAACACGCTGCGCGACCAGGGCCGGCCTTTGTATCGCACCTACTGGGGTGACGTGGCGGACGCACAAGCGCCTGATCCGCACACCGTGGTGTTCCATTTCAAAACCGACCAGAATCGCGAACTGCCGATGATCCTGGGCCAGATCCCGGTCCTGCCGGAGCATTGGTGGAAGGGCCGCGACTTCTCGGCGCCGCTGACGGACGCGCCGCTCGGCAGCGGACCCTACAAGGTGGACCACGCGGATTTCGGGCGGACGATCGTCTATCGCCGGGTGGCGGATTACTGGGCGGCGAACCTACCGACCGGGCGCGGGCTGAACAACTTCGATACGATCCGCTATGAGTATTTTCGCGACCCGACAGTGGCCTTCGAAGCCTTCAAGGCGGGGCAGGTGGATTTCCGGCAGGAGAACTCGGCCAAGAACTGGTCCACGGGATATGACTTTCCGGCGTTGACCAAGGGCCTGGTGAAGCGGGAAGCGCTGCCGGAGAAGCTGCCGACGGGCATGCAAGCCTTCGCCATGAACACCAGGCGCGATGTGTTCAAGGATGTGCGGGTCAGGGAAGCGCTGAACCAGGTGTTCGACTTCCAGTGGATGAACAAGAACCTGTTCTATGGGCTTTACACCCGCACGGACAGCTACTTCAGCAACAGCGACTTCGCGTCCTCCGGCGTGCCGCAGGGCGCCGAACTGGCGTTGCTTGAACCGTTCAAGGACAAGCTGCCGCCCGATCTGTTCACCACGCCGTTCAAGCTGCCGGAGACGGATGGCTCGGGCAACAATCGTGAGGGGTTGCGGCGCGCATTGGAGTTACTGAAGGACGCCGGTTGGACGGTGAAGGACCGCAAACTGGTCAACGCCGCCGGGCAGCAGATGAGCTTCGAGATCCTGCTGGACGAGCCGGCGTTCGAGCGCATAGGGCTGCCCTACAGCCAATGGCTGTCGCGCCTCGGCATCGACGCGCATATCCGCACCATCGACGTGGCGCAGTTCCAGAAGCGCATGGACGATCTGGATTTCGACGTGGCGGTGGCGGCGATCGGCGAGAGCGAGTCGCTGGGCAATGAACAGGTGGATTTCTGGTCTTGCCAGAGCGCCAACATGCCGGGCACGCAGAACGTCGCGGGGATCTGCAGCCCGGTGGTGGACGCGCTGGTCAATGACGTGGTGAACGCCAAGGACCATGACGACCTGGTCACTGCGGCGCATGCGCTGGATCGTGTGCTGCTGTGGGGCTGGTACATGGTGCCGCAATGGCATCTGCAGCAGGTTTGGGTGGCCTACTGGAACCGCTTCGGCCATCCTGCCCAGCCGGTCCGCACCGGGCTCGACTTCGCCGCCTGGTGGGTTGACCCGGCGGTGGCGGGCGCCACGGACGCCGCCCGCGGGCACTGATGGGCGCCTACCTGCTGCGCCGGCTTCTGCTCGTCATCCCGACGCTGTTCGGCATCATCACGATCAACTTCGCCGTGGTGCAGTTCGCGCCGGGTGGACCCGTGGAGCAGATGCTGGCCGAGTTGCGGGGCCAAACACAGACGATGAGCCGCATCACCGGCGGTGGTTCGGACATCATCAGCACCGATAGCAGCGGCTATCGCGGGCGGCGCGGGCTGGACCCGCAGACGGTGGCGCAGATCCAGCACATGTTCGGCTTCGACAAGCCGCCGCTGACACGATACCTGCAGATGATCGGCAGTTATCTGCGGTTCGACTTCGGACGATCCTTCTTCCGCAACGATACCGTCCTGCACCTGGTGATCGAGAAGATGCCGGTCAGCGTATCGATCGGGTTGTGGTCCACCTTGCTGATCTATCTGGTGTCGATCCCGCTGGGAATCGCCAAGGCGGTGCGGGATGGCAGCCGGTTCGACGTCGCGACGTCGGCGGCCGTGCTGATCGGGTATGCGATCCCCGGCTTCCTGTTCGCGATCCTGCTGATCGTGCTGTTCGCCGGCGGATCGTTCGTGAACTGGTTTCCGCTGCGCGGGCTGACGACCGAAGGCAGCAGCACCTGGCCGTGGCCGCAGCGCGTGGCTGACTACGCATGGCACATGGTGCTGCCGACCGTGGCGCTGGTCGCGGGCGGGTTCGCCAGCCTGACGATCCTGACCAAGAACTGCTTCCTCGACGAGATCGGCAAGCAGTATGTGCTGACCGCGCGGGCCAAAGGCGCCGGCGAGCAGCGCGTGCTGTATGGGCACGTGTTCCGAAACGCGATGCTGCTGATCGTCGCCGGGTTCCCGGCTGCCTTCATCGGCATCCTGTTCTCGTCCGCGCTGCTGGTGGAGATCGTCTTTTCGCTCGATGGGCTTGGGCTTCTCGGCTTCGACAGCGCGATCCGGCGTGACTACCCGGTGATGTTCGGCACGCTGTACATGTTTACCCTGCTGGGCTTGGTGCTGCAGATCGTGGGAGACTTGATGTACACGCTGGTCGATCCGCGGATCGATTTCGAGCGGCGGGGCTGAGTGACGCGGCTTTGAACGCATGACTCCTCTCAACCAGCGCCGCCTTGCCATCTTCCGCTCGCACCGCCGCGGCTGGTGGTCGCTTTGGATCTTCCTAACCCTTTTCGTGGTCTGTGCCGCCGCCGAGTTCGTGGCGAACGACCGGCCGCTGCTGATCCGCTATCAGGGGCACTGGTTCGTGCCCGTGTTGCGGAACTATAGCGAGGATGCGTTCGGCCCCGACTTCCTGCCGACCGATGCCGACTACACCGACCCCGACCTGGCCAAGGCGATCCACGCCGAGGGCTGGATGATCTGGCCGGCCGTGCCGTTTTCCTTCGACACCATCGTCAAGGGTTTACCCTCCTCGCCGCCGACGCCGCCATCCTGGCGCAACCTACTCGGCACCGACGATCAGTCGCGCGATGTGCTGGCGCGGGTGATCTATGGGTTCCGCATCTCGGTGCTGTTCGGGTTCACGCTGACCATCATCTCGTCCATCCTCGGCATCGCCGCAGGGGCGGTGCAGGGGTTCTATGGCGGGCTGACGGATCTGCTGTTCCAGCGCTTCATCGAAGTTTGGTCGGGGATGCCGCAGCTTTTCCTGCTGATCATCCTGGCGTCGATCATCACGCCGGGTTTCTGGGTGCTGCTGATCTTCCTGCTGGCGTTTTCGTGGATGAGCCTGACGGGCGTGGTGCGGGCGGAGTTCCTGCGCGGCCGCAACCTCGACTACGTGCGGGCGGCGCGGGCCTTGGGCGTGCGGGATACGGCGATCATGTGGCGCCACATCCTGCCCAACGCGCTGGTCGCGACGCTGACCTTCCTGCCGTTCACCCTGTCCGGGTCGGTGACGGTGCTGGCGAGCCTGGACTTCCTCGGTTTCGGTCTGCCGCCGGGGTCGCCGTCGTTGGGGGAACTGGTGAACCAGGGCAAGAACAACCTGCAATCGCCGTGGCTCGGCATCACCGCTTTCATCGTGCTCGGCGGCATCCTGGTCCTGCTGATCTTCATCGGCGAGGCGGTGCGCGACGCGTTCGATCCGCGCAAACAGCTCAAATGACGTTGCTCGCCCTCGACACGCTCTCAGTCTCATTCGGCGCCAAGACGGTGGTGGACCGGGTGTCGTTCACGTTGGATCGCGGCGAGACCCTGGCGCTGGTCGGCGAAAGCGGGTCCGGCAAGTCGCTCACCGCGCTGGCCATCCTGCGCCTGCTGCCGCCGGGTGCGGTCATGACGGGGAGGGCGACGCTCGACGGCACCGACATGGCGGCGGCCGAGCCGGAGCGGTTGCGCGACATGCGGGGCCGCACGGCCGGGATGGTGTTCCAGGAGCCGATGACCAGCCTCAACCCGCTGCACCGCATCGGCCGCCAGGTGGGCGAGGCGATGGCGCTGCACGGCCGCCGCCCCACGCGGCAGGCGATCGTGGCCCTGCTCGATTCGTGCGGGTTCCCCGATGCCCAGCATCGGCTGGACGCGCTGCCGCACCAGCTTTCGGGTGGGCAGCGGCAGCGCGTGATGATCGCGATGGCGCTGGCCAACGACCCGCCGCTGCTCATTGCCGACGAGCCGACCACGGCGCTCGACGTGACGATCCAGGCGCAGATCCTGGACCTGCTGGCGGAGCAGAAGGCCAAGCGCGGGCTGGCGCTGCTGCTGATCAGCCATGACCTCGGCGTGGTGCGGCGCTATGCCGACCGCGTCTGCGTCATGAAGGATGGCCGCATCGTGGAGCAGGGCGCCGCCTCCGCGGTGTTCGCGCGGCCGGCGCACGCCTACACCCGGATGCTGATCGACTCCGAACCCGGCGGACAGCCAGACAAGCTGCCGGACAGCGCGCCGGAGCTTATGCAGGCCAGCGATATTCGCGTCAGCTTCGTGTCCCGCCGCGGCCTGTTCCGCAAGGCGGCCGCGAGCGTGCAGGCGCTGGATGGCGTGTCGATCTCCATTCGCGAGGGCGAGACGGTAGGGCTGGTGGGCGAGAGCGGCTCCGGCAAGTCAACCATGGGCCTGGCCATGCTGCGGCTGGTGCCGGCGTCCGGGCGGGTGGTGTTCGCCGGTCAGGATCTGCAGGCGCTGGCGCCGGCGGAGTTGCGGCGCCGCCGGGCTGGCATGCAGATCGTGTTCCAGGACCCGTACGGCAGCCTGTCGCCGCGCATGTCGGTGGCGGACCTGGTGTGCGAAGGACTGAAGGTGCATGAGCGTCTGAGCGCCAAGGCCCAGGAGGCCAGGGTCGCGGCGGCGCTGGCCGAGGTCGGCCTGCCGGCGGACTCGGTGTTGCGCTACCCGCACGAGTTCAGCGGCGGCCAGCGCCAGCGCATCGCGATCGCCCGCGCCCTGGTGCTGCAGCCCCGCCTGCTGGTGCTGGACGAGCCGACCTCGGCGCTGGACCGGTCCGTGCAGGCGCAGGTGGTGGCGTTGCTGCGCGACCTGCAGCGGCGGCATGGCCTGGCCTACCTGTTCATCAGCCATGACCTTGCGGTGGTTCGGGCGCTCGCGCACCGGGTGGTGGTGCTGCGCAATGGCCGGGTGGTGGAGGAAGGCACGGCCGACGCATTGTTCGCCGATCCGAAGCAGCCTTACACGCGGGCGCTGATGAAGGCAGCCTTTCCGTCCGGCGACCCGGAAACGTCATTCTTTACCAAAGGCCTTTCCGCCGTATAACCATCTCGATCATTTGGGGTGCAAACATGAGCGGAATTATCGGAAGTCTCCTGAGCGGTGTTCTCGGGCAGGGTGGCGCGACGGCATCCCCGCTCAACAGCATCCTGCAGGAGGTGATGTCCACCCCCGACGCGCAGGGCCAGACCGGCGTCGCGGCCATCATGTCCCGCTTCCAGGCCTCCGGCCTGGGCGCGCAGGCGCAATCCTGGCTCGGCAGCGGCGCCAACATGCCGATCACCGCGGACCATATCGAGCAGGCGTTCAGCCCGGACCAGATCGCCGCCTGGTCGGAGAAGACGGGCGCCACTCCCGACACGATCAAGCAGATGCTGGCGGAGGCGTTGCCCCACGCGGTGGACCATGTCTCGCCCGACGGGCAGGTTCCGGCCCAGGGCAGCGACCTGACGGGGATGCTGGAGGGGTTTGCCGGGAATTGGTTGCGTAGCCGGATGGGGTGAGGCGTAGGTGACGTTCGTCATGGCCACGCCCGCCGGTTGGCGGGCGTGGCAATCCAGGCGACCGCACGGATAGCGCGGTTCGCCGAAGCCGGCGCGTCGTGACGCGCTTCGCTGAGGCTATGTCCGGCTGAGCGCCACCGCCGGCGCGAGCGCGGGGAGCCAGATGGTGAAGGTTGCGCCGTCGCCCTCCTGGCTCTCGATCACCAATTGGCCACGGTGGCGGTTGACGATGTGCTTCACGATCGCCAGGCCCAGCCCCGTGCCGCCGACGGCGCGGGACCGCCCTTTGTCCACGCGGTAGAACCGCTCGGTCAGCCGGGGCAGGTGCTGGCGGGGGATGCCGTTGCCGTCATCGGCGACGGCGATGGTGACGCCGGGGCGAGCGGGCCAGCGTCCGCCAGGGGGAACGGCGGCGGCGGTCACGCGCACGGTGCCGCCCTCGCGGCCATATTTCACCGCGTTGTCCATCAGGTTTTGCAGCACCTGGCCCAACTGGTCGTCATCGCCGGGCACGATCGGCAGGTCTGCCGGTAACGACAGGTCCAGCGTGATGCCGCGCGCGGCCACGCGCGGTTCGAACGATGCGGCGGTGAAGCGCAACAACTCCACCAGCGCCACCTGGTCGGTCGGCGGCCGGTGTTCCGTCATCTCGATCCGCGACAGGCTGAGCAGGTCGTCGATCAGCCGGTTCATCCGCGCGCCCTGCTCGGCCATGATCTCCAGAAAGCGCGCCTGCGCCGGCGGATCATCGGCCGCCGGGCCGCGCAGCGTGTCCACGAATCCGATCAGGCTGGCCAGGGGCGTGCGCAGCTCGTGGCTGGCATTGGCGACGAAGTCGGCCCGCATGCGCTCCAGCGCCCGTTCCCGCGTGCGGTCCGACAACACGGCTGCGACCTGGTTGCCGCCGAGCCGGAACACCGTGGCGTGGATTTCGAGCGATACCGGAACGGGCACGTCGAAGTCGGCGTGCTGCGGCGTGTCGCTGGCCATCACCCGCTCGATCGCAGCGCGCAGCTCCGGATGGCGCAGCACCGCGGGCATTTCCGTGCCGAAGGCAGCCAGGGCGGCGGCATTTGCGCGCAGCACGTTGCGCCCGGCGCTGAGCACGATCAGCGGGTCGGGCAGCGTCTCGACGATGGCTTCCTCGGCGCGAAGCTGCTTGGTGACCGCGTCGCATCGCTCGGCCAGGGTGCGAATGACCCGGTGCACCTCCTCGTTGCGGCTCTCCGGGCGGACGTATTGGCCAGCGGCCGCGCGGACGGCGTCATCGACCAGCCGCTTGTGTTTGCGGTTCTGGCGCGAGGCGAGGGCGGCCGCGCCCGCGAGGTTCAGGGCCGCCGCGGCAAGGGCCGGGCCCGCACCCAACGCGCCGGCGACGACCAGCGCCAGAAGGGCCAGCAGCGGGATGAACGCCAGGACTGCCGTCCTGGGCAGCATGCCATTGCCGTCCATGTCTGCCGGCCCTCCGCGTCAGGCGGCTTCGGCCCGGATCGCCTCCGTCAATGTTTCCACGATCCGGTCCACGTGCGCGTTCTCGATGATAAGGGGCGGCGATAGCGCGATGATGTCGCCGGTGGTGCGGATCAGCAGCCCGTTGTCGAAGCAGCGGGCAAAGACGCGCACCGCCCTGTCGGTCGGCTTGCCGGCGCGGGGCTGCAGTTCGATCCCGGCGATCAGCCCGGTATCCCGGATGTCGATCACGTTGGGCAGACCGCGCAGCGAGTGCACCGCGGTCTGCCAATAGGGCTCGATCGCACGGGCGCGGCCGGGCAGGTCCTCGGCGCGGTGCAGGTCCATCGCGGCGATGGCGGCGGCGGAGGCGAGCGGGTGGCCGGAATAGGTGTAGCCGTGGAACAGCTCGATCCCTTCCGGCGCGCCGTGCACGATGGCGTCGTAGATGCCGTTGGCGACGGCGACCGCGCCCATCGGGACGGCGGCGTTGGTCAGGCCTTTGGCCATCGTCATGATGTCCGGGACCACGCCCAGCCGCTCCGCGCCGAAATTGGCGCCGATCCGGCCGAACCCGGTGATCACCTCGTCATAGATCAGCAGAATGCCGTATCTGGTGCAAAGCTCGCGCAGGCGCTTCAGGTAGCCCTCGGGCGGCGGCAGCACCCCCGTGGACCCGGCGACCGGTTCGACCATCACGGCGGCGATGGTCTCGGCGCCGTGCAGGGCAACGAGCGCTTCCAGCGCGTCGGCACGGTCCGCGCCGTGCTTGGGCAGTCCGGGGCTGAATGCGTTGCGCGCCAGGTCCAGCGTATGGGGCAGGTGATCCACGTAGGGCAGCATGGCGCCGAACTGCTTGCGGTTGGTGCCGATGCCGCCGACCGACATGCCGCCGAAGCCGACGCCGTGATAGCCACGCTCCCGCCCGATCAGGCGCGTGCGCCCCGCCTCGCCGCGGGCGCGGTGATAGGCCAGGGCGATCTTCAGCGCGGTGTCGGCGCTTTCGGAGCCGGAGTTGGTGAAGAATACTTTGTCCATGCCATCGGGCGTGATCTCCGCCAGGCGGGCGGCGGCCTGGAAGGCGATCGGGTGGCCCATCTGGAAGGTCGGCGCGAAATCCATCACCGCGGCCTGTTTCTGGATCGCCTCGACGATCTCGCGCCGGCCATGCCCTGCGTTGCAGCACCACAGCCCGGCGGTGCCGTCCAGGATCTCCCGGTTGTCGTTGGTGTGGTAGAACATGCCCTCGGCGCGCGCGAGCAGGCGCGGATTGGTCTTGAAGCCCCTGTTATTGCTGTAGGGCATCCAAAACGCGTCGAGGTTGTTCGGGCGACTGATCTCGTTCATTGCGAATGCGGCCCCGTTTGCGGCAGGTCCGCAGCGTGGCATTGTCGGGGCGCTTTCTCAATGAAGCAGTTCCAGGGGATATTTCATGACTGACGGTCTTCTGGTGATCGGGACGCGCCGATACTCGTCATGGTCGCTGCGCGGATGGCTTGCCGTCCGCCTCGCCGGGCTGGACGTGGAGGAGCGGGTGATCCCGCTGCGCGGCGGCCATGCCGGCGGCACACCTGCGATCAAGGAAGCGACCCCGGCCGGGTTGGTGCCCTACCTCGAGCATAAGGGTGCGCGCGTTTGGGAGAGCCTCTCCATCTGCGAATACTGCGCCGAGGTGAACCCGGCGTTGTGGCCGAAGGACCCGGTGGCCCGTGCAGCGGCCCGCTCGATCGCGGCGGAGATGCACGCCGGGTTCCGCGCGGTGCGGCAGGCCATGCCGATGAACCTCGGCCGTGAACGCCGCAGCGTGCCACCGGCCGAGGTGATGGCGGAGGTGGCCCGCATCGAACGCATCTGGCGGGACGCCCGGGGATCTACGCGCTTTCTCTACAGCGAAAGCTTCGGCGCGGCAGATGCGATGTATGCGCCGGTGGTGGCCCGCTTCCTGTCCTACCTGCCCGAACTGTCGCCGGAGTCACGCGAGTACTGCCACGCCGTGCGTGAACATCCGCTGATGACCGAATGGTATGACGCCGCCGCGAAGGAGCCCGTGGAGTGGCAACTGGCGCATTACGAGGACGTGCCGTGAGCAGCGCCTTCGAACTCGACCACGTAGGCGTGGGATCGCGCGACCTCGGGCCGCTCGCCGCCACCTATGAGCGGCTCGGCTTCACGCTCACCCCGGCGGCGCGGCACCGCGGCAAGGCGACGGGCAACCGGTGCATCATGCTGCAGCACGGCTATGTCGAGTTGATCGCGCTGATCGACCCGTCGATCCCCGACCGGCTGGCAGCGCAGCTCGACCGCTACGCCGGGTTGCACATCATAGCGCTCGGCATCGACGACCCGCAGGCCACGCTGGCGCGGCTGGCGAAGGCCGGGATGGGCGGGCTGGAGGTCGTGCCGCTGGAACGCCCGGTGGACGACGCCGATCCGTCCGGCCCGCAGGCGCGGTTCGAACGCATCCCGCTGCCGGATGCTCCGGAAGGCACGCTGCAGCTCATTCGCCACCTGACGCGGGAGGCGATCTGGCAGCCGCGTTTCACCACGCATCGGAATAACGCTGCCGCGCTGGAGGAGGTGGTGATCGCCGCCCCGGAGCCGGCCGACACCGCGGCGCGCCTGTCCCGCCTCGCAGGCTTGCCGGTGGTGCCTGACCCGGCGGGCGGATTCGCCCTGGTCATGCCGCGCGGCCGGGTGCGCGTCGTGCCGGCCGAAGCGGTGCCGGAGATCTACCCCGGCGTGGCCGCCCCCGTGCTGCCCTGGATCGCCGGCATGACCATCGCCACGTCGGACGCGTGCGCCGCCTTGCGCCCGCTCCTGGCCGATGTGCCGCACCGCCCTTCCGGCACCGGTCTGCTGGTCGGCCCGGAGGCGGCTGGCGGCGCGGCGTTGCTGTTCACCTGAGCGCACATCACCTCCCCGTCGCCACCGTCCTGCCGCCGAAGGAGGGCTTCTCGCCGAATGCAGTGGGCGCGATCGGCCTGCTGGTTCACCGGCTGACGCGGGCAGGCGGCGGCACGGTCATCGGCCGTCCGGTGGAGGACCCGTTCACCGACGTGGATTTCCGGCCCGCTTCGCCGCTGTGGAGCTGGTCGGAAACCCGCAAATACGCTCGCGGCGTGGCGGAGCTGCTGAAGCCGCTGCGGCCCGCCCTGGTGGAAGTGCATAACCGGCCGGAGATCGCGCTGATCCTGGCGCGGTCATTCCCGAAGATCACGCTGTTCCTGCACAATGACCCGCAGGGCATGCGCGGCGCGGTCACAGCCGCTCAGCGTGCGATCCTGTTGCAGCGGCTGTCGCGGGTGGTGACCGTGTCCGAGCATTTGCGTGACCGGTTCCTGGAGGGCGCACCCGGCGACGTCACCGTGATGCCCAACAGCATCGACGTGCCGGACCGCATGCATCGCATTCGCGACAAGCTGATTTTGTTCGTGGGCCGCGTGGTGGCGGACAAGGGCGCCGACGCATTCGTCGAGGCTTGCGCCGCCGTGCTGCCCCAGCTTCCCGGCTGGCGGGCGGAGATGGTTGGCGCGGACCGGTTCTCCGCCGCCAGCCCGCCCACCAACTTCACCCGGCGGCTGATCGCCCGCGCGCAGCAGGTCGGGGTGGCGATGCCGGGTTACCTGCCGCATGACGCGACGATGGAGCGGATGAGCCGCGCCGCCATCGCGGTGGTGCCCAGCCGTTGGCCGGAACCGTTCGGCCTTTCGGCGCTGGAGGCGATGGCGCACGGCGCCGCCCTGGTGTGCTCGCGCCGGGGCGCGTTGCCGGAAGTGGCGGGCGATTGCGCCGTCTATGCCGACCCGGACAAGCCGGGGGCGATTGCCGCGGCCGTGATGACGCTGGCCACGGATACCAGCCGGCGGATGGCGCTCGTCACGGACGCGCGCATCCGCGCCGGCCGGTTCGATACCGCCGTGGCCGCTGCCCAACTGCGGCAGTTGCGCGCGGAGCTGGTGGGGCGTTGAGGGGGTTTGGGCTGACCGGAGCGTGCGCCTATATGTCGGTCCACAGCTTCCGAGGCGCCTGATGTCCGACACTGCCGACCTGATTCCCGTCACCGTGCTCACCGGCTACCTGGGCGCCGGCAAGACGACGTTGCTGAACCGTATTCTTTCGGAGAACCACGGGCGCAAATACGCCGTGGTGATCAACGAATTCGGGGAGCTTGGGGTGGACAACGACCTCGTCGTCGATACCGACGAGGAAGTGTTCGAGATGAACAATGGCTGCATCTGCTGCACGGTGCGCGGCGACCTGATCCGCATCGTCGGCGGGCTGATGAAGCGCCGCGGCAAGTTCGACGGCATCATCATCGAGACAACGGGGCTGGCGAACCCGGCGCCGGTTGCGCAGACCTTCTTCGTCGATGAAGGCGTGCGCGCCCGCACCCGGCTGGATGCGATCGTGACGGTGGTGGACGCGAAGAACCTGCCGGCCCGGCTGACGGACAGCGCCGAGGCGCAGGCGCAGATCGCATTCGCCGACGTGATCGTGCTGAACAAGACGGACTTGGTGACGCCGGACGAGCTGGCGGCGGTCGAGGCGGAGATCCGCAAGATCAACCGTTTCGCCACCATCCACCGCACCCAGCGCTCCGCGGTCGATATCACGCAGGTGATGAACCGCGGCGCGTTCGACCTGCAGCGCATCCTGGCCGACGTGCAGCCGGACTTCCTGACCGACACCGACCACGAGCACAACGACGACATCAACAGCATGTCGTTCGAAGTGAGCCAGCCGATCGACGCGGAGAAGTTCAACGCCTGGATCAGCCAGTTGCTGCAGGAAAAAGGCCAGGACATCCTGCGCACCAAAGGGATCTTGCACTATGCCGGGGAGGACCGGCGGTTCGCCTTCCAGGCCGTGCACATGATCGCGGATGGCGACTTCATCGGCCCGTGGCCGGCTGGTGACGAGAAGCGCTCCCGGATCGTGTTCATCGGGCGAAACCTGAACAGGCCGCAGTTGCGGCGTGGGTTCGAGGCGTGTCAGGCGGGATGAGCGTGCTGCTGCGGCCCTCACCCGGCCTTTTCTCGCAAGCGGGAGAGGGCCGACGCCCATGAGCACGACGGCCTCCTTCGTGCTCGACGCTCGCGGCGACACCCGTGAACTCGATGCCTTCGTCGTAGCCGCCGCCTGGGCCGGCGACGTTCCGGCGTTCGCATTGGGTGACGGCCGGCTGATCCTGGCGGGCTGGGCGGAGGCCACCGTGCATGACGGCGCCATCCTCGCCATGGCGGCCAGCAATGGCGCGTTCCTGACCGGCGGCGATGACGGCGCGTTCTGCCGCACGGCGCCGGGCAGCGAACCCGAAACGATCGCCAAGTTCGGCATGAAATGGGTGGAGCAGGTGGCGGCCCACGGCGCCGTCGCCGCCTGTGCGGTCGGCAAGACGGCGCATGTGTTCGAGAACGGGGCCAAGCTGAAGCAGCTCGATCACCCGTCCACCGTCACCGGGTTGGCATTCGACGGCAAGGGCAAGCGGATCGCGGCGTCGCACTACAACGGCGCCACGCTCTGGTTCGTCGGCGCCAAGGTGGACAGCCCGCGCAAGCTGGAATGGAAGGGCAGCCACACCGGCATTATCCTTCACCCGGCGGGGGATGCCGTGGTGACGGCGATGCAGGAGAACTCGTTGCACGGCTGGCGGCTGGCGGACGGGCAGCACATGCGGATGTCCGGCTACCCGGCCAAGACCGAGTCGCTCGCCTTCACCAAATCCGGCAAATGGCTGGCCAGCGCCGGCGCCGATACTGTCGTGCTGTGGCCGTTCTTCGGCGGCGGCCCGATGGGCAAGGCGCCGATGGAGCTGGCTGGTGGCGACAACGTGCTGTGCACCCGCGTCGCCGCCCATCCGCAGCACGAGGTGGTGGCCGCCGGGTTCGCGGACGGGCTGGTCGTGCTGGCGGACATCGCGAGCGAACGGATTTTGCCGGTGGCAGCGCCGGGTCACGGCAGCGTTTCGGCGCTGGCCTGGAGCGGCGATGGCTCGCGCCTCGCCTTCGGAACCGAGAGCGGCTTCGCTGCCTTGGTCGATCTCAGCAAGAAATAGGAGCCCTTCCCGGATGGACATGATCACCAATCGCGGCCTTCGCATGCCCAAGCTCGGCCTGGGCACCTGGCGCATGAAGGGCGACGAATGCCGCGAGGCGGTGGAGCGCGCGCTGTCGCTCGGCTACCGGCACATCGATACGGCCGAGATGTACGACAATGAGGAAGCGGTCGGGTCGGCGTTGGCCGGCGCCAGGCTGCCGCGCGCCGACATTCATGTGACGACGAAGGTTTGGTGGGCGAATCTAGCGCCGGATGCGATGCGCCGCTCCATGGAAACCAGCCTGCGCAAGCTGCAGACCGACTACGTGGACCTTTACATGATCCATTGGCCCTCGCCCGACATGGACCTTGAGGCCGCACTCGGCACGCTGGTGAAGCTGAAGGAAGAAGGGCTGGCGCACGCCATCGGCGTCTGCAATTTCACGACGGCGTTGCTGAAGCAGGCGGTGGAGCAGTACGGCGCGCCGATCGCGGCCAACCAGGTCGAATACCACGTTCTGCTCGACCAGACTCCGGTCAAGGCCTACCTGGCGGCGCACGACATGGCACTCACCGCGTATTGCCCGATCGCGCAGGGCAAGCTGGCGGACCATGAGGAACTGACCGTGATCGCCCGCAAGCATGGCGCCACGGCGGCGCAGATCGCGCTGAAGTGGCTGCTCGACCAGCCCGGCGTGGCGGCGATCCCGAAGGCGGGCCGGCGCGAAAGCCAGGTCGCCAATCTGGAAGCGCTGAAGATCGAGCTGGACGATGCCGACCGCGCCGCCATCGCGGCGCTGCCGAAGGCGCAACGGATGGTCAACCCGGGCTTCGCCCCCGCCTGGGACAAGGCGGCCTGACGCGCGCAACCCTCCCTTGTAGCCGGTAGGCGCATCCGCCACTGTCCCGCGAAAGACCGGGAGGGTGGCGGATGATGCGTTTCGGGGTGTTCGTGGCACTCGGCCTGGCCGCGGCTGCGCCGGCCTATGCGCGCATCACCCGGCTGGAGATCATCCGCACTGAGCCGGCCTTCGCCGGACAGGAGTTCGGCGCGGCTGGCGCGTATCAGCGCGTTTACGCCGTGGCACACGGGGAGCTCGATCCGAACGACCCGGAAAACGACATCATCCAGGACCTCGCCCTGGCGCGGCGCAACAGCGACGGGCACGTGGAATACACCACCCCGGTCGAGCTGTTGAAGCCGGCCGATATCGGCAAGAGCAACCGCATCCTGCTGATGGAGGTGCTGAACCGCGGCAACAAGCTCGCGGTCGGCGCCTTCGACGACGGCGTGCCGGCCGGTGTTGCGGAGCGCAACGCGCTCGCAAGTGCCGGCGATGGCTGGCTGATGCGGCAGGGCTATACGCTGGCATGGTGGGGCTGGGAGATGGACGTGCTGCCAGGCATGGACCGCATCGCGATGCCCCGCCTGGTCGTGCACAACAGCGACGGGTCGCCGCTGACCGGCGTGGTCCGGACCGAGCTGCTCACCGCGGTGGCGACCAGCACGATCGGCCTCGCGCAGAGCGGGCAAGTGCAGCAATACCCGCCCGACAGCTACACCAATTACCCGGCGGCGACGCTGGACAATCGCACCGCCACGCTGACGGTCCGGATGCACGAGCAGGACCGGCGGGAGCCGGTGCCCAACGGCCAATGGAGTTTCGGCACCTGCCGCGAGGATGGAGGCGTCACCCCGGACCCGCTGCATCTGTGCATGGCGTCCAAGTTCCAGCCTGGGCATCTCTATGAGCTGATCTACCAGGCGCGCGACCCGGTCGTGCTCGGCATCGGGTTCGCGGCCACGCGCGATCTGGGCGACTTCTTGCGCAATGCCCAGAAGGGCGACGACGGTGTCGCCAACCCGGTCTGGCGGCAGGATACACGGGCGATCCTGGAAGGCTCCTCCCAAAGCGGGCGGATGCTGCGGACGTTCCTGATGCTGGGCTTCAACCGCAGCGAAGGCGGCGGCCAGGTGTTCGACGGCGCCTATCCGCATATCGGCGGCGGGTTGATGCCGCTGAACGTGCGGTTCGGGCAGCCGGTGCGCGCCTGGGGCGAACAGACCGACCACCTCTATCCGGCCTACGACTTCCCGTTTTCCTACGGCAAGCAGGACGATCCGCTCACCGGGCGCAGCCAGGGCCTGCTGGACCGCTGCACGCAGACCAACACCTGCCCGCGCATCTTCCACGTGGCGACGGTGCTGGAGATGTGGGAGGGCCGGCAATCGCTCGGCTTCACCGACCCGCTCGGCATGCATGACGTGCCGGACCCGGCGAACGTCCGCACCTTCATCATGGCCAGCACGCAGCATTCCCCGGCGCCGCTGCCGCTGCCGGCCAAGCCGCCGTTCAACCTATGCCAGCAACAGGCCAATCCTAACCCTCAGGTGTGGACGATGCGGGCGCTGCTGACTGCGCTGTCCGGCTGGGTGCGGGACGGGACGGAGCCGCCGCCGGGCGTGGTGCCGCGCATCGCCGATGGCACGCTGGTGGCGCCGGACCGGGTGGCGCTGCCGTTGATCCCGGCCAACGAGTACGGCGGCACGCCGCGCCCGGCGGTGTCCAGCGCGCGGATTTATGACACGCTGCACGTGCTGGATTTCGGGCCAGGCTATCGGCCGGCCGACAGCAGCGGGGTGATCAGCATCGAGCCGCCCAAGGTGGGCACAGCCAGCTACGGCGTGCTGGTGCCGCAGGTGGATGCGGACGGGAACGATCTCGCGGGCATCCGCTCCGTGTTCCAGCAAGTGCCGATCGGCACCTACCTGGGCTGGAACCTGTTTCGCGCCGGGCGGCTGGAGGGCGGCATGTGCAACCTCCAGGGCTCGTTCATCCCGTTCGCCAAGACCCGCGCGGAGCGGCTGGCGGTGGGTGACGATCGGCCGTCATTGGAGGAACGTTACCCGGCGAAGGACACCTACGTCGCTGCGTTCAAGGCGGCCGCCGACCGGCTGGTGAACGCGCGGTTCCTGCTGCCCGACGATGCCGCCGCGCTGGAGGCACGGGCGGAGAAAGAGGGGGTGCGTAGCGGGCCGTAGCCGTATCGATAGCGCAAGCTATGATAGGACCCAACGGCCGCCTATATGCGCGTATGCAGGAGGAAGTGATGGCTGATCCAATACCACATCCCAACGAGGCAACGCCGCCCATCATGGCGGAACCTGGCTTTGGCTACGTGTTGCATCCAACGCAGGTGGTGGCAGCCGAGACAATCGCGTTTCGGGAAAACCGAACGCCAACCTCATCGCCTCCCGACGAGTTTGACGACCTACTTGGACGGCTTGATGCCGGTATCGCGCACGAACGGGTGGAATGGGACCTCTTGCTGGGCCGGCTGTCGGCCGCAGGCTCGTAGCGGCGGAGTGAACCTCTGGGAT
>CAZZVB010000024.1:24942-29588 GCA_964657445.1 uncultured Burkholderiaceae bacterium
TTGCTGGGCCGGCTGTCGGCCGCAGGCTCGTAGCGGCGGAGTGAACCTCTGGGATATACCTTCGCGGCTCTGGAGCCTTGGTCGCAAAGTTGAGGACCTGCTCGAGCTGCCGCTTGGGGCCGCCAGGCTAGCCTGACTGCTAGAGGAGCAAACGCGCAGCGATGACCGGAACGTCCGTGATCGTGGCAGCGATGGCGGCAGCGCCGTCCGACATCGCGGCTGTTCCGTAGCCCCAACCCGCGAAGATCGCCTTCATCCCCGCGGCGGTGGCGGCGCGGATGTCGTTGGAGTGGTCCCCCAGCGCGACCGCACGGTCGGGCGTTCCATCTGCGGCGGCGACGGCGGCCAGCATGTGCGCCGGGTCGGGTTTGCGCGGGCCGTCGCCGCCGGTCACGCTGCCGATCAGGGCTTCCAGTCCCAGGGCGGCCAGGATTGCACGGGCCGGGGCTTCGGGCTTGTTGGTGCAGACGCCCAATCGCCATCCATCGGCGGCCAGGCGGCGCAGCGTATCCGCGGTGCCGGGGTAGGGCTTGGTCTCGACGGCGGCATTGCGGGCGTAGTCGGCCCTGAACTCCGCGAGGGCGGCCGGGTCCGGCGGCAGCCCTCGTGCAGCCAGGCCGCGGTTCACCAATGCCTCCACGCCGTCGCCGATCATGCCGATCGCGTCGGGCCGGGTAAACGACGGGAGCGCGCGAGCGGCCATGAGGCGGTTGAGCGCGGCGCCTAAGTCGGCAGCGGAGTCGATCAGCGTGCCGTCGAGGTCGAGGATAAGGGTTCGCACCGTTACGATCCGAAATGATATTTGTTCGCCAAGTCTTTGACACGCCGCGCCTTGCGGCGCTACCGGAGGTGATCATGCACGCCACGGCCATCCTGCTTGCCGCGGGCCTCGGCACCCGGATGAAGTCGGCCATGCCCAAGGCGCTGCACCCGGTCGCGGGCCGGCCGATGCTGCGGCACTTGCTGGACTCCTGCGCCGGGCTGTTCGACCGGGCGGTGATCGTCGCGGGGCCTGGCATGGCAAGCCTCGCCGCCGTGGCCGCTCCGCACCCGGTGATGATCCAGCATGACCGGCTCGGTACTGCCCACGCCGCGCTGCAGGCCGCCCCGGAGTTCGGGACCGGCGATGTCGCCATCCTCTACGCCGACAACCCGCTGATCCGCCCCGACACGCTGCGCCGCCTGCTGGCCGCGCGGGCCGAAGCCGGGCTGGTGCTGCTGGCCATGCGCCCGGCCGACCCTGGCCGCTACGGGCGCGTCATCACCGGCGGGCAGGGGGTCGAACGGATCGTCGAATGGGCGGACGCGACCGAGGCGGAGCGAGCGATCCCGCTTTGCAACGCCGGTGTCATCTGCGCCGCGGCCGCCGACCTGCACCGCTGGCTGTCGGCAGTACGAAACGACAACAGCAAGGGCGAATACTATCTGACCGACGTGGTCGCCATCGCTCGTGCCGAAGGCGTGCGGGTGGCGGCGGTGGAGGCGCCGGAGGCTGAGCTGCGCGGCGTCAACTCCCGTGCCGAACTGGCCGTGGCGGAAGCGACCGTGCAGGGTTGGCTGCGCGAGGCTGCGATGGCGGGCGGCGCCACGCTGACGGCGCCCGAGACGGTGTTCTTCTCGGCCGACACCGTGCTCGAACCCGACGTCACGGTCGCGCCGAACGTGGTGTTTGGCCCGGGGGTCACGGTGCGAACCGGGGCGGAGATCCGTGCGTTTTGCCACCTGGAAGGATGCATCGTGGAGGCTGGCGCCATCATCGGGCCGTTCGCCCGGCTGCGACCCGGCACCACGATCGGCGCCGGCGCGCATGTCGGCAATTTCGTCGAGCTGAAGGCGGCCGTGCTCGGCGACGGGGCCAAAGCCAATCACCTGTCGTATCTGGGTGACGCCACGATTGGGGCGCGCACCAATATCGGCGCGGGGACCATCACCGTGAACTATGACGGGTTCGGCAAATACCGCACCACGATCGGGCAGCGGGCGTTCGTCGGCTCCAACTCCTCCCTGGTCGCGCCGGTGACGATCGGCGACGGCGCGCTGGTGGTGGCCGGCAGCACGATTACCGAGGACGTGCCAGAGGACGCGATGGCATTCGGCCGGGCACGGCAGGTCATCAAACCCGGCGGCGCTGCGGTGTTCCGGGCCAAGAAGGAAAAGCGATAGCATGTGCGGAATTGTCGGCGTTCTCGGCGCTCGCCCGGCCGCCCCCTTGCTGCTGGATGCGCTGCGCCGGCTGGAATACCGCGGCTATGACAGCGCCGGCATCGCGACCCTGGTGAACGGCCATATCGACCGCCGCCGCGCACCCGGCAAGCTCGCCAACCTGGCCGCCGTGCTGGACCAGTCGCCGCTGGCCGGCAACACCGGCGTCGGGCATACGCGTTGGGCGACGCATGGCGCGCCGACCGAAACCAACGCGCACCCGCACGGCACCGCCCGCGTCTCTGTCGTCCATAACGGCATCATCGAAAATCACGCCAGCCTCCGGGCCGAACTGGAAGACGCCGGGCAGGTGTTCGAAACCGAGACCGATACCGAGACGGTGGTGCAACTGCTCGATCTGCACCTGAAGCAAGGCATGCAGCCGGTCGATGCCGCGCAGGCGACGCTGGCGCGGCTGGAAGGCGCCTACGCGCTGGCGATGGTGTTTGCCGGGCATCACGGGCTGATGGTGGGTGCGCAGCACGGCGCGCCGCTGGCGGTGGGTTATGGCGAGGACGAGATGTTCCTCGGCTCCGACAGCCTGGCGCTGGCGCCGCTGACGCAGCGCATCGCCTTCCTGCGTGACGGGGACTGGACGGTGCTGTCGCGAGGCGGGGCGCAGGTCTTCGACGGCGGCGGCCAGCCGGTGAAGCGCGAGGTGCGGCGGACCGTCCACACCGGGGCCGCGATCGGCAAGGATGGCTTCCGCCACTTCATGGAAAAGGAGCTGCACGAGCACCCGAGCGTCATCGGGCAGGTGCTGCAGCGCATGATCGACCCGGCGAGCCGCACGGTCGCGATGCCGGCGCTGCCGTTCGACCTGGCCGCAATCTCCCGCGTGACGGTCTGCGCCTGCGGCAGCGCGTATTACGCCGGGCTGGTCGGGCGCAATTGGCTGGAAGCGGAGGCGCGGGTCGCGACGGACGCCGACGTCGCCAGCGAATTGCGCTATCGCGAGCCGCCGCTGGTGGCGGGCGGGCTGGCGCTGCTGGTCAGCCAGTCCGGCGAGACGGCGGACACGCTGGCGGCCCTGCGGTCATTGCGCGCCGCCGGGCAGCATGTGCTCAGCATCCTCAACGTGCCGGAAAGCACCATGGCGCGGGAGAGTGACGCCGTGCTGGAAACGCTGGCCGGCCCGGAAGTCGGCGTCGCCAGCACGAAGGCATTCACCGCACAGTTGGCGACCTTGGCGTGCCTGGCCATCGCCACGGGCCGGGCCCGCGGCACGATCACGCCGGCGCGGGAGGCGGAGCTGGTGGACGCGCTGCTGGAACTGCCGAGCCGCGCGGCGGATGCGCTGGCGCTGGATTTGTCGGCAGTGGCCGCGCGCGTGGCGCAGGCGCGTGACGTGCTGTTCTTAGGCCGCGGCTCATCCTTCCCGATCGCGATGGAAGGGGCGTTGAAGCTGAAGGAGATCACCTACATCCACGCCGAAGGTTATGCCGCCGGGGAGATGAAGCACGGCCCAATCGCGCTGATCGACCGTGACGTGCCGATCGTGGCGGCGGCGCCGAGCGGACCACTGTTTGAGAAAACAGCATCCAACCTGCAGGAAGCCGCGGCGCGCGGCGGCAAGCTAATCGTGTTCAGCGATGCCGCCGGCGCCGCCAAGCTGCGCGGCATCGCCACCGAGGTCGTGGTGCTGCCGGACGTGCACCCGTTCGTGGCGCCGATCCTGTATGCGATTCCGGTGCAGATGCTGGCGTATCAGGTCGCGGTGCTGAAAGGCACCGATGTCGATCAGCCACGCAATCTCGCCAAATCGGTGACGGTCGAATAGATGGCGTTCACCTAGGCGGGCTCCGTCAATAGACGGACGACCTCGCTGACCGTGTGATCCACCGTGCCGCCGACGTCAACCTCGATGACGTGTTCGTCGGGCGCCGGCTCCTCCAGCGTGGCCAATTGGCTGTCCAGCAGCGTGGCGGGCATGAATTCGTGGTGTCGGCCATGCACGTGCTGGTCGAGCGTGGCGCGGTCGCCATGGAGATAGACAATCACCACGCCGGGTTTGCCGTTGCCGACGCGGGTGCGGTAGGCGCGCTTCAGGGCGGAGCAGGTGATGATGCCGTTCTCGCCGGCCGCCAGCCGCGCATCGATCCAGCGCGCGATGATGTCGAGCCAGGGCCAGCGGTCCTCATCGGTGAGCGGGTGGCCAGCCGCCATCTTCGCGACGTTGGCCGCCGGGTGCAATTTGTCACCCTCCTGGAAGGGCCAGCCGAATTGGGCGGCGACGCGCTCGGCGACGGTCGTCTTGCCGGAGCCCGACACGCCCATCATCACGACGACGCGGCTCATGGTTTCATCGTCCGCACGCCCGCCGGGTCAGCGACGAACACCATCGATGTGCGAGCGATGAACAGCCCGGTTTCGACCACGCCGACGATGGCTTGCAATGACCGGTCGAGCGCCGCCGGGTCATCGATGGCGGCGGTGTGGCAGTC
>CAZZVB010000025.1:0-29326 GCA_964657445.1 uncultured Burkholderiaceae bacterium
CCATCGGCGGCACACACAGCTTTGGACTTGATACGCTCGCAGCAACGTATCAACACCTGAACCTCAATCAAACGCCGGGCCAGTTGGACGTTCCGCAACTAAATGTTGCGCTACCTTTCCAAGTTGACACGCTCAACTTGAACTATCGTGCGATTTTCGCGCGCACGTTCATCCAACCGGCCATCAATATCTCAGAGTATAATTATCAAAACGGCGCGGCCAATGGCTCAGTCTATTTGCAAAATTACCGGGACAGGGTCGTCACGCAGCCGACGTTGACTTTGGGTTATGAGCTTGCGCCGAGGCGTGACTTGGTTCTCGTCGTGCGCGATGCTCAGGCCGACTACTCCAACAACGTTCCCGGGTCACCCAGCCGGAACTTCAATGACGCCTCTGTTCTGGCCGGTTTGGATTTCACTGACGGTGGGCCGTTCCGCTACCGGGTGCTGGTGGGATACGAAAGCCGGTTTTTCACCACGCCATTGATTAAGAACATCTCGTCGCCTGTGGTGGAAGGGCAGGTGATCTGGAACCCGACTGGCCTTACCACCGTCACGGGAACGGCTGACCGGCGCATCGAGGACTCAGCCGACGAAGCGACGGTGGGGCTGACCGAAACTGCGTTGGCGTTCCGCGTGGACCACGAGTTTCAGCGCGACATCCTGCTCCAGGCCAATGCCGCTTACACACTGGACCAATATGCCCAGGGACAAGGCCGGCAAGAGCTGATCACCCTTGGTACCGGCGCCACCTGGCTGCTGAACCGGAACATGCAATTGAACGGAACCTATTCCTACACGAGGCGGAATTCCTACGGCACCACGACCGTTGGGATCGGCTCGGGCCAGTTCGTCGGCGGAAGCTACTCCGACAATCGCTTTCTGTTGCAGGTGCGCTTTGCTCTTTGACGGTGATGCCGGGTCTTAACCAGATCCAGGGGTTTGCATCGGGCACGCAATGTCCATAATCTGAGCGCCGGCGGCTGGGCGGTGGCCTTGTCGGTCCGGACCGTATCGAACGAAGGTGCGAGCCAGCGGCACTGCGCCGGTGTGGCTACCCTCCTCAGTGCGCTACTGCTGTGGCCAGCGAGCTTGCGAGTGGACGATCCAATCGTTTCGATGTTGTAAAGCCGGCAGTCAGTTTTCCTCGCGTCGGCACGAGTATTCATGTATGTTAGGTGAAGTTTCCTGAAGGCTGTGCTGATCTTGTTGCTCTTTCTGTGGGTTAGACGAACAAGCGGGGTGGCTTGTATGATGACGCCATGTTCGTGAACAGCGAGGCTGAACAGCCGGAGCCTTCACTCGCAGCCAGCGGGCGGGTGCAGCACGCTCTCGGGCTGGTCAGCCAGCTCTCCCGATCGCAATCTCTGGAGGCTGCGGCGGAAGTCTTGCTCGCAGCGGTTTCACCGTTTGGCGTCTCGACCTATGCCGCAGCCATCATCCCGAATCCGGAGAGAATGGACCCGGCGAGCAGCATCCTTTCGAATATGCCGGATGAGTGGACCCGTATTTACGTCGAGAACAAGCGCTTCTTGATTGACCCGGTGGTTGTTCAATCACTGAAGGAGCCTGGTGGTTTCTATTGGCGCGACATCAGTGAAGTGACGTCGAAGGCCGGTCGTGAACTATTCAAGGACGCCCGCCAATTTGGCATGATTGACGGATTTACTGTCTCGTCTCGAACCTTCGGGCGTCTCGCGACGCTGGTCAGCCTGTCCGGGCGAGAGCTTCACTGGTCAGAACTCGACCAGGGAGTCGTCTCGCTTCTTGCAAATTCGTTCATGAACCGTGTTCTCTATCTCCGCGAACAGTCCGTCATGCCGGCTTTGAAGGCCTTGTCTCCCAAAGAGAGGCGTGTTTTGCTGCTTGCTGCGGCGGGAAGAACAGACAAAGAGATCGTCCGGGAATTGGGTGCACATGCCAGCACCATCAAGACGCACTGGGAACGGATTCGGACGAAGCTATGCGCCTCCGACCGTGCAAATGCCGTTGCGATGGGATTCTGGAGCGGGCAGATCAGCCCATAGGGCCTGTCTAGTCGGTCAAACGACCGACAAGCAGAGGTGTCCAAAATCCGCCATGCTGTCTCATCCGTTGTTAAGGAAAGACAGATGGCAATCCTCATAGACCCTGCTGACCGAGACACTCACGCGTCCCTGCTCCAGGCCAGCTTCAAGTTGCGGAAGAAGATCCTCGTTGATTTGCTGCACTGGTCGCTGCCCTCGGGAGACGCTGATCTAGAGCAAGACGAGTTCGATGGAGGTGACACCTGTCACCTCGTCTCGCTGACGACCGCTGGCAAAGTTCGCGGCACACTTCGGGCCTGCCCCAGCCTCAGCCCGAATGTTTCGTGTGACATCCTAGGCAGAAGCCTCAATGTCGACTTCCCGCGCGCGCCGGATGTGGCCGAGTGCTCCCGCTTCTGCGTGGACCAGACGCTCCCCTCGCATGAGCGCCGGGCCGCCCGGGCCGACCTGTATGTCTCTTATATGGAGTTATGTAATTGGCGCGGGTGGGCGCGCACGCTCGGGATATTGCGCATGGCTTCGCTGCAGGACTTCATTCGCTGCGGTCTGCATGTGGACGTGCTATCGGCCCCTGCCAGATTTGGTGCGGAAGACGAGCGGTCGGTCGCATTCGTGATGAATTCCGACGTCGAAGGCTGGAACTGCGTCGCCGCGACACTCGGGTTTCGGACTGCACTGCGCACGCCGGCCGTGGCGGTCAATTGGCTCGAAGTGGGGCGAGACGCTGCATGAAGGAGGCAGGCGTCGTGTTCGACGAGGAAGGATGGCCCTGCCTGCCTGCGAAGGCCAAGCCGGTGCAACTCCTCGCTCTTGCCGAACTGGTGGAAGAGGTCTGGGGGGCGGAGTTCGCGTGCCGCTATGTGTCAGACCTCTTTGCCAGGTTCGATACGTCACCGGCGGCTCGCCTCGAGGGCGTGGACAGGGCCATTGGGTTGCGCGTCCGGCTGCTTAGGGTCACGCGCGGCATGTCCACGGATCAATTAGCCCACATCCTGAGCGTGCCGGTGGATCAGGTCGATGCCTGGGAGCAGGGGCAGGCACGAATCCCTGTCGTCGTGATCTTCTCGCTTGCGGCCGTCCTACACTGCTCGATCGGGGTGTTCTTCAGGGGCTTGATGAAAGGCGACCCGAACGACCCGCTTGGCTTGCGCGGCCGGATCGGGCGTTTTCAACTGATCGAACCCATGGACCGCGACCAAGATGATCGCGAGCGGCCCGAGCAACTGCACTAGTGCTACGATGGCTCTACGACTTGGCCGGCACTTGGATCAGCGTTGTGATCTGGGCGGCGGTGAGGGGGGTATTGAGGTATTTATACCTCACGGCATCCTCCACGAGAGCGTCCATGCCGAGCAGCCGGTCAGGGTCCATGTTCCGTTTGGGGTAGAACTCATCCCGTGCGCGCGATGCTAGTGCTGGCGTGACCCCGGCCCATCGGGCATACGCGGTGATCGCCGCCGGGTCATTGTAGAGCCATTCCACGCACTCGCGGTAGGCTTGCATGAACCGGATGGCGGCCTCGGACCGGCGTGCCAGCATGCTGGCGTTGGCAATCATCACCCGGACCGACTGGCCGGCGAACGCTGGAACGTCGCTGCCGCGAGCAACGATGCGCGTGCGGCCCTGATCAACCGCGTCCAAGCCGAAGGGTGGAGAGGCCCAGCCGACGTCGATCTGGCCCGACATGACCTGCGTGAAGGTGGCGGGCGGGCTGCCGGTTGCGACCGGCTGGAACATCACGCCCAGCGTGTTTTGCAGCCCTAGGACGACGAGGTTGGTGGATGACCCGGTGGTGGAAAACGCCACCGTCTTGCCGGCGGCGTCGCGCATCGTGCGGATCGGACCGTCGGCGCGGGCGTACCAATACAGATCGTGCGCGCCGGTCATCGAGTTGCCGATAATGCGAACTGGCGCGCCCTTGCCGAATGCCCCGAGCACGCCGTACGTGCCGACGCCGATGCCGATATCGGCCGAACCAGGAATGACCGCCTGCTGGGTCTGCCCGCCGCCCTCGGTGTAGAGGATGTCCAGCACCAGGCCGTATTTCTTGAACAGGCCCGCATCCTGGCCCAGTTCACAGGCCGAGTTTTCCCAGTTGCCGCGCTGGCCGATCGCGACTTTCAGCATGTCGTCGGCGGCGTAGGCGGGTTTGGCGGCGATGGCGGCCGCGCCCAGCATCAAGGCATCGCGGCGCCTCATTGCACAGCTCCCGGGATTTGGGTGGCCTGGGCGAGCTGTTCGGGCGTGAGGATTGCCGGCAGGAACTTGAACTTCACGCCGTCGGCCATGACCGCGTCGAGGCCGGACAGGTGGTCAGGGTCCAGCATGGACTTAGGGAAAAACTCATCGCGCGTGCTGCTGGCGATTGCGTCGGGCACGCCGGCATACTCGGCATAAACGTGGATCGAATCCGGGCTGGTGTACATCCAGGTCAAGGTCTCGCGGTAGGCCTGCATGAAGCGGTCGATCGCTGGCTTGTTCTGCGCCAGTTCGGCCGCGTGCGTAATTAGCACGCGGGTGGTCTGGCTGCGGATCGGCGGCAAGTCGTTGCCGCGCAGCAGCAGGCGGATCTTGCCTTGCTGCAGCGCCTCGACCCCGAACGGCGGGGAGGCCCAGCCGACGTCCACCTGGCCCGACATCACCTGCGTGAACGTCCCCGGCGGGCTGCCGGTGGCGATGGCGTCAAACGCCATGTGCCGCGTGTCCTTCAAGGTAAGCAGGATGCTGTTGGTGGAGGACCCGACGGTGGAGAACGCGACGCTATGCCCGGCTATGTCGGCCACCGTCTTGATCGGCGACGCCGCGGGCACGTACCAGTAATCCGCCGCCCCGGTCGCCTGCGCGCCGATAATGCGGACCGGTGCGCCCTTGGAGAACGCACCCAATACGCCGAGCGTGCCAGCCGCCACGCCGATGTTGACGCTGCGCGACAGCACGGCCTGCTGCGTCTCGCCGCCGCCCGCGGTGTAGAGAATGTCGAGGTCGAGGCCGTATTTCTTCATGATGCCGGAGCGCTGGCCCATCTCCGCCACCGCCGTGTCCCAATTGCCGCGCTGCCCCACGGCGACCTTCAGCGACTCCGCCTGGGCCGACGCAACGAGTGCAACTGCCAGCAGCAGCCCTGTAAGCATTCGAAATAGCATCGGCGTTTCCTATCGTTTTCCACCGAGCCTCGTGGCGGCCCGTCCGGTCAGCATGTTCACCGCGGCTGCGAACGCTACCGCCAAAATCAGCAGAGCATACATGCGCGGCATGTCGAACCGCGCATAGGCCTGCATGATCATGTAGCCGATGCCCTGGTTGCTAAGCTTGGTTTCGGCCAGCAGCACGCCGATCAAGGCCACGCCGAAGCCCAGCCGCACGCCGTTTACCAACGGGGCAGCCATGGCTGGCAGATAGATCTTGGCCAGCATCTGCAGCGTTTTGGCGCGAAAGCTGCGGCCGACCCGCAGCAATGCCGGGTCAACGCCACGCACGCCAGCGGCGACGGATAAGGCGACAGGGAAGAAGCAGGACACCGCGCCCATCGCCATCTTGGAGGCCGGACCCACGCCGAATAGCATCAGCATGACAGGAAACAGCACGATCTTCGGCGTAGGCCCCAGCCAGTTCACCCAGCGCTCATACGCGGCGGCCAGGAAGCGGCTGCCGCCCAACGCGAGCCCCACCAGCAGGCCGGCGCCGCCGCCTGTCACCATGGCGACCGCGAGTTCCCAAGCCGTCACCGCCAGGTTTGCGTAGAAACTGCGGTCCGACACCACGCCTGCTAGCCCAGCAGCCACCAGTTGCAGTTGCGGCACGACATCGCGGAACAGCAGCCCCGACATCGCCACCGCCTGCCATGCGCCGAGCAGGATCGCCGCAGCCAGCAAACGCGGCGCCCATAGACCAGGCGCCGCAGGGCGCGTTATCACGCCCGCCGTTGCAGCCATCGCTCACACCGGTCCATGACGACGAAGAACAGCACGCTCACCAGCACGACAAAGCCGATGGCGGCGTAGGTGCCGGCTAAATCATAGCGCTCCGACAAATCGTTGATGAGCTGACCGAGGCCGCCGAAGTTGATCAGGAACTCCACGCCGACGATGTTGATCAAGCAGAAGATCAGGCCGAGCCGCAGCCCGACGAAAATCTGGGGCAGGGCGGCCGGCAGCAGGATCATGCGGAACTCCTGCCCGCGGCTCATCCGCAGGCTGCGTCCCACATCAAGCAGCACGCGCCGGGTCGCAGCGAAGCCCTCCGCCGTTTTGAGGATCACCGGGGCAAGGCCGGAGGCGCAACCGATCACGATGATGGTCATCGCGCTGCGGCCGAACAGCACCAGGAACAGCGGGTAGGCCAAAACCAGTGGCGCGGCGGCAAAGGCGGCGACCCACGGTTCGAACGCCGCGCGCATCCGTGGCGAGCGATGCAGCAGGAGCCCGGCGGGCAACCCGGCCAGCAGGATCAGCACGCCCGCGGCCAGCGTCTCACCGACGGTCAGCGCGAAGCGGCCGGGGACGTTCTCCTCCACGATGACGCGCGAGAGGCTGCCGAATACGTCGGTCGGCAGCGGCACGACATAGGCGCTGATCACGTCGAACTGGATCAGCGCCTGCAGAACGGCGAATAGCGCGATGATGCTGGCGAGGCCGACAAGCGGCGCGAAGGCCCGGGCCATGTCAGGCCTTCTCCCTCACCCCGGCCCTCTCCCGTGAAGGGCGGGAGAGGGAGACGTGTCTGCTTGGCTGTCCGACTCCGCCAGGCCGCGGCTCGCCTCCTGGCGCAGATCGCTCCAAATCTCCGCCACGTAGTCGCCGAAGGCGCGGCTGGTCAGCACGTCCGGGCCGCGGGGCCGCGGCAGGTCGATACGGATGATCCGTTTTAGCCGGCCAGGCCGGAACGTCATGATGACGATGCGGTCCGAGAGCTGCACGGCCTCGGTGATTGAATGCGTGATCAGCAGCGTGGTCTGCTGCAGCCGTTGCTGGATCTGCAGCACCTTGTCGCCCAGCAGCATTCGGGTCTGCTCATCCAAGGCAGCGAACGGCTCATCCATCAGCAGGATGCGGGGTTCAGAGGCGAGCGTGCGGGCGATCGACACCCGCTGACGCATGCCGCCCGACAGCTCCGAAGGCTGCCGCCGTTCAAAGCCGCGCAGGCCGACCATGTCGATGAAGCCCCTCGCGCGCTCATGCCGCTCGGCGCGCTTCATGCCGCGCAGTTCCAGCGGGAAGGCGACGTTGTCGATGACGCTGCGCCAGGGGAAGGTCGATTCCTCTTGAAACACCATGCCGATCGCCGGGTGCGGGCCGCGCACAGTGTCGCCCTCGACCATGACCCGGCCCGCGCTGGCCTGCGTCAGGCCGCCGATCATGTGAAACAGCGTCGATTTACCGCAGCCTGATGGCCCGATGACGGAGACGAACTCGCCCGGCGCCACGTCGAAGGACATCGCGTCCACCGCCGTCACCGCGCCGTCGCCGGTGTCGAACCGTTTGCTGATGCGGTCCACCGATAGCAGGGCTGACGATAGAGCCGCCTGCTTCGGGATGGTGGCGGTCGCGCTCACGATGGCTTGGTCAACGCGCTGGCCATGGCGGGCGTGTAACCCGGCGCCACCCGGACATCGACGACCGCGACGCCGCCGGCTTCCACGACGGCAATCGCGGCGGCGAACACACCGTCCAGCTCGGCGCCTTCGCGGACCGGGCCGAAGCCCTCGGCGCCCTGAGCGCGGGAGAGGCCGGCCAGGTCGATTTCCGGATCGGACATGCGCATGCCGATCCACTTGTTCTCGACCGGGCGGCCGCGGAGGCGGGCCATACGCTCCTGATGAACTTCGTCGTTGAAGAAAGACTGATTGTTGGCGATCACGACCAGCAGCGGGATGCGGTAGTGCACGGCGGTCCACAGCGCGGTGACGCCCATCAGGAAATCGCCATCGCCGCAAACCGAGATCGGCAGCCGGCCGGACCCACGCAGCGCCAGCGCGGCGCCGACGGAAATGCCCGGGCCGCCGCCGATGCCGCCGCCACCGTCGGAGCCGAGGAAATCCAGCGGGTGGCGGAACGGCCAGGACGCGCCGTCCCAGGACAGCGGCAGGTGCAGCAACGAGACGTCACGATCGCCCACGGCCCGGCGAAGCGCCGCGGTCATCATCGGCACCATCAAAGGGCCCTCCGTCAGCGCGGTGGGGCCGGCGACCGGCGGCAGTTCGATGGGTGCGGCATCCGGGGCGAGCAGATCGCGCATGGCGATAGCGACCTCGTCCGGGTCGGCGGGCAGGAACAGATCGACCGGCGGCAAGCCCTGGTGGTCCATGCTCCAGCCATTGTGCAGCGTGTGGTCGAGCGAGACCTGAATGATGCGGGCGCTGGTGACGCCGCCGCAGGCCGCGGACAGTGTGCCTGCGAGATCGACCCAATCCAGGCTCAGGATCACGTCGGCCTCGGCGATGGCGCGCGAAGCGGCCGGGATGGGGAACACGCCGGGGCTGCCGGCATGCAGCGCGTGGTCGGTCGGGAAGGCGGCGCCGACCTTCAGGTCGGTGACCACCTGCGCACGCAGAGCCTCCGCCAGACTCACGCGCGCGGTCCAGGCCGCTGGGTCACGGCTGACGCGGCCCATCAGGATCAGCGGGCGTTCCGCATCCTCCAGCATTGCCACAGCCTGCGCGACCAGCCGGGCGGGCGCGCCGGAAGTGACGGGCGGCATGAAGCGTGCCGGGTCGATGGGCGGCAGCGGCGCCGCGAGAGGGGCTTCCTGCAACCCAGCGTCGAGGTTGACATAGACCGGACCCATCGGCGCGGTGCGGGCGATCCAGGCTGCGCGGAACAAGGCTTCCCGCGCAGCCGCCGGGCTGCTGGGCTGCGCATCCCACTTCACGTATGGGCGGACGATAGCGCCCTGATCTTGCGCGGTATGAATCCACTCAATCCAGGGGCGGCGGTGGGCGGCGTCCATCGGCCCGGTGGCGCCCAGGATGATGACCGGCATGCGGTCGCACCACGCATTGAAGATCGCCATCGTGGCGTGGAACAAGCCGACATTGGAATGAACAGCGGCCAGCATCGGCGTGCCTGTGACCTTGGCCCAGCCTTGCGCGATCGCCACAGCACTTTCCTCGTGCAGGCAAAGCAGCATCTGCGGCGCTTCGTTGCCTAGGTGATTGACCAAGCTGTCGTGCAGTCCGCGATAGCTGGCGCCGGGGTTGAGCGCCACGTAGGGAATGTGCAGATCGCGCAACGCCTCGGCGATGGCGTCGCTGCCGAAAAGCTGGTTGCTCCCTGCGGGCAGCCCCTCAGGGCGTTCGATCGCGGCGGCGGGGATCGGCACGTCCGGCATAGGACCGTCTCCTGGGCGCCCGCGTCTGTCGCGCGGGTCGGCGTTAGGTCTTGTAGGCTTCCAGCATCGCAGGATGGAACAGGTCAGTAACAGAAGCCAAGCACCGCGGCAGCCCCTGCTGGTGTTTGCAGGCGGTGATCGAGAGTTTCGGCCGGGTCATCAGGCCGGTTTTTTGAGGTTGATGTGGATATTCTTTTCTTGCGTGAAGCTGATCAGTTCCTCCAGGCACTCCTCCCGGCCAAGTCCTGATTGCTTGAAGCCGCCGAAGGGCGTGCCGAGGAAATGCTTGCTGGTCTCATTGACCCAGACGAACCCGGCTTCCACGGCCATCGCAGTCCGATGGGCAAGGGTGACGTCCTCCGTCCAGATCGAGCAGGTGAGGCCGTATTCCGGGCGGTTGACGTCGGCCAGCATCGCCGCTTCGTCGGTCCAGCGCAGCACCGACAGGACGGGGCCGAAAATCTCCTCCCGCGCGATGGTCATATTGGCCGTGACATCGGCGAACACTGTCGGCTCGATGAACCATCCGCCCGCCAGCTCGGGTGCGGCGGGACGGCCGCCGCCGCAGACCAGCCGCGCGCCTTCGGCCTTGGCCGTTTCGATGTAGTGCAGCACCCTGTCGTACTGGGCCTTGCTGGCGATGGCGCCCATCGTGGTGGCCGGGTCTGTCGGCAAGCCGGGCCGGAAGCGGGCAGCACGGCCGGCAATCTTATCCACGACGGCATCGTAGATGTCGGCGTGCAGGAAGGCCCGGCTGGTGGACCCGCAGGACTGGCCGCACCAGGTGAAATTCATGCCGGACACGACGGCGTCGGCGACGCGGGCCGGATCGGCATCGGGGAAGGCGATCAGCGCATTCTTGCCGCCGAGTTCGAGCAGCACCGGCTTGATCGTCTCTGCCGCAGCCCGCATTACGGCGCGTCCGGTCGGCACGCTGCCGATCAAGGCGACCATGGCGATGCTGGGATGGCTCGACAGGACAGCGCCGACGTCCCGCCCGCCCGGGATGACGTTGAACGCCCCGGGCGGCAGAAGCCCGCCGATCAGCTCGGCCAGGCGGAGGGCAGAGAGTGGCGCCTGCTCCGGTGGCTTGACGATGACGGCGTTGCCCGCGGCTAGCGGCGCGGCAGACTTGCCGGCGCAGAACATGAACGGGTGATTGAACGGGATGATGCGCGCCACCACGCCGCGGGGTTCGCGGACGGAGAAGTTCACCGCATCCGGCCCCATCGGGATGGAGGCACCCTTCATCTCCGTCACCATCCCGGCGAAGAAGTCCATCTGCCCGGCGGCGATCATCACGTCGCCCATCATTTCGGTCACCGGATTTCCGCCATCGGCCGCGTCCAGCATCGCCAGTTCCCGGCCATGGCGGCGCAGCACGTCGGCGATGCTGCGCAGGATCTTGCCACGCTCCAGCGGCGGCACGCGCCGCCATTCGCGGAAACCGGCTTCGGCCGCGGCGATCGCCGCTTCGACGTCCTCGGGCGCGGCGTCCGCGATGCTGCACAGGACCTGGCCGGTTGCCGGGCTACGGACCTCGACCCGGCGGCCGGATTTTGCCGAATGCCACTCGCCTCCGTAGTAGAGCCCCGTCTGCTGGGGAAGCACCAACTCCGCCGGTAATTGGACTGGTGTCTGCACGTTCATCGTTCGCTCCCCAGCGTTCCTATTGGCTGGAGCCCTACGCCAGCGCTGGCTGCTTTACAAACGCTTCTGGCCGCGTCGCACAGGGCGGAGTTCCTAAAGCTTTGTGTCAATGACCGGGGCTGGGCAGCGGCTGCACGGCGGTCGCCGTCCAGGTGGTGGCCGGGCCATACGATTGGCCCGCGATCTGATTTTCAACGGTCTTCAGCGTGATGCCGGTGTCCACATCGCGCCAGCTGGTGATGATAGAGTGATAGAAATTGCCCTCGATGCCGTTGCGCTCGTGCGCAAGCTTCAGCACTTGATAGGTATGACCAGCAACGGTGAGTTGCTCGATCCCCTCATTCACCAGCGTATCGTTCCATTGCAGCCCCGGCACGGAGCGGGTGACGAAGCTGGCCTTGGTGCCGGCCGGGCCGTGAAACACGGCGTAGAGCGCCGGGTAAGCCTGCCCGGCGCCGGGCCAGTCGGATCGCCAGCTCCCGAAGTAGAAGTCGCCAGTCCCATCCGGACGCGCGAGGTGACACAGGTCCGACATGCCAGGCACGGTGCCGAGGTAATCCGTCGTGCCGCCTGCCGAGCGAACCACGCGGACCGGTTCCGGCGGGCAGGCAGCCGGCACGGCAGCCAAGGCCGGGCTTGAGAGCAGGAACAGGACAAGCGCTCGCTTGGCAATCATCGACGAAATCTCCATCAGACAAGGGCCGATGACATGGTGATGCCTTATCGCACCGGGTAGGCAGCGTAACGCTTCCCGCCTAGGCTTCCTAAGTCCACACCGCAAAACCGGGGAGGGCGGCCATGGCGCATGACACCGGCCAACGCACGCTGTTCTAGAAGAGCTACGGACGGGAGAACGCCCCATGAAGATCGCAGTGCTGCCCGGTGACGGCATCGGCCCCGAGGTGACGGCGCAGTCGGTGAAGGTGTTGCGCGCGCTGGCCGGCAACCGTCTGGATCTGGAGATGGCGGAAGCGCCAATCGGTCAGGCCGGCGTGGATGCCGCCGGTGTGCCGTTGCCGGATGCGACGCTGAAGCTGGCGGGCGAGTCCGACGCAATCCTGTTCGGCGCGGCCGGCGGCCCGACCGACGAGCTGCCCGACCGCACCAGGCGGCCCGGCGCCGGCCTGTTGAAGCTGCGCAAGGCGTTGACACTTTACGCCAACTACCGCCCCGCCATCCTGTTCGACGAGCTGATCGGCGCGTCCACCCTGCGGCCGGAGATCGTGGCCGGTGTGGATATGCTCATCCTCCGTGAGCTGAACGGAGATCTGTATTTCGGCGAGCCGCGCGGCGTCCACATGGAAGACGGCAAGCGCGTCGGCATCAATACGATGCGCTACAGCGAGGACGAGATTGCCCGCATCGCGCATGCTGGCTTCAGGGCGGCTAGGCTGCGGCGCGGCAAACTGTGCTCGGTGGACAAGGCCAACGTGCTGGAGACAATGCAGCTCTGGCGCGAGGTTGTGATCGAGGTTGGGCGCGACTATCCCGACGTCGAACTGTCGCATCTGTACGTCGATGCGGCGTGCATGCAGTTGATCCGCGCGCCCAAGCAGTTCGATGTGATCGTCACAGGCAACGTGTTCGGCGATATATTGTCCGACGCCGCAGCGATGCTGACGGGATCGATCGGCATGCTGCCCTCCGCGTCGATGGGGCCGGGCAGCCTGGGATTGTTCGAGCCGGTACATGGTTCCGCGCCGGACATCGCCGGCCGGGACATCGCCAACCCGCTGGCGTCGATCCTCTCGTCGGCGATGATGCTGCGCTACTCGCTGGGACTGCCCGAGGAGGCCGACAAGGTCGAACGCGCCGTGCGCAGCGTGCTGGCCGCGGGCTACCGGACGGCCGACATCGTGCAGGAAGGCACGCGCCGGGTCGGCACGTCCGAAATGGGCGATGCGGTCGTGGAGGCGCTGGAGCGCGCCGCCTGACAGGAGGAACGGCGAACGCTGAGAATGGCACGCTGCTTGTTAACGCCGCGGAAGCACTGGGCGAAAACGAATGAGATCGGCGCTGCCTCGTTAGGTGTGACCTATCTGCCGGCGAGCCCTGCGCCTGTTTGGCCTCCGAATGGAGGACTTTCGCCCGCGCCGGGCGGCCAAGTTAGCATCCAAGACGGCGTGACCCGTGAGGAATCGATGCGGTCGTAGCCGAAACGGAACGGCGCGGAAGCATTGAGGATAGACGCCATCAGAGTCGAGAACTGGGCAACATTCCTTCGCTGCATGACGCCAAACCCCATCGCTCGTCTTGGACAGATCGACGCGACCAGCGTAGTGCCAGCAGGCGTTCTCGTCCGGTCGCACTGGGTGGGGTTTTTACCGCGTTCATGCTGAGGTGGAGGAACTTGTGAAGCTCGGACTACTCGAACGCGAGGGCAATGCGCTCTGCTGCGAGATCAAGAAGGATGCCGCTGACTTTGGCTGCCTCGTGACCGAGCGCGCCCTGCTGCGATGACGTCCATCTATGTCATGCTGGGCAGTGCTGTCGGCGGGCTCATGCGTTATTGGCTGGCCCTCGCCATGGCACGGCTGACCGGCCCGTTCTTTCCATGGGGCACGCTGTTGATCAATGTGCTGGGGTCGTTCGTCATCGGCTGGTTCGGCGCGCTGACCGCTGCAGGCGGACGCCTGACTGTCTCACCGGACATGCGGATCTTCGTCATGGTCGGCCTCTGCGGCGGCTTCACGACCTTCTCGTCGTTCAGCCTGCAAACCTTCGAACTGCTGCAGGCCGGGGAGGTCGGCTGGGCCGCCGCCTATATCATTGGATCGGTCTGCCTGTGCGTCGGCGTGGTCTGGGCCGGCTTCCTACTCGCCCGTGGGCTGACCTAGCCGCCGTTACAATTCGCCATCATCCAGACCCGGATTTGTTTCATGGCAACACTACCGTGCGCACTCTGGGATGGAGCACGTGCCATGCGTCTGGGTTCTTGCAGCCTCACCTCGCGCTGTCTTGCCGTACTCATCTCGCTGCGGGCTCGCTCGGCCGAGGCGTGCCGCGTGATCTATCCCGCCCGTGGGCCACGCTACAGCTAAAGGCGGCGTAACCCTGGACCCGGTTGGCCGGCTGGGCTAACCCCACGCTGTGCCAGACCTGGGTCTCACACTCGTTACGGGTGCCACCGGCTTCGTGGGCTCCGCGGTTGCGCGGGCCCTGCTCGATCGTGGCTATTCGCTGCGGCTGCTGGTCCGCCCGTCGAGCGACCACACCAACATCGCCGGGCTGCCGGCCGACCTCGCCACCGGTGACCTGAAGGATGCAGCCTCGCTGGAGCGGGCCGTCTCGGGTTGCCGCTATGTGGTTCATGTCGCTGCGGATTACCGGTTATGGGTGCCCGATCCGGAGGCGATGAACCGCGCCAACGTCGAGGGTACGCGCGCCCTGCTGCTGGCCGCCCAGGCCGCCGGGGTGGAGCGGATGGTCTATTGCAGCAGCGTCGCCGCCCTCGGACTGGTGGGGGACGGCTCGCAATCGGACGAGCGGACGCCCAACCGGCTCGAGAAGGTGATCGGCACCTACAAGCGGTCCAAATACCTGGCCGAACAGGCGGTGCTCGCGCTCGCTCGGGACGGCATGCCGGTCGTCATCGTGAATCCAAGCGCCCCGGTCGGGCCGCGCGACATCAAGCCGACGCCCACCGGCAAGATGATCGCCGACACCGCCGCCGGGCGCATGCCGGCCTTCGTGGATACCGGGCTGAACGTCGCCCATGTCGATGACGTCGCGATCGGCCATGTGCTGGCACTGGAGAAGGGCCGCGATGGCGAATGCTACATCCTCGGCGGCGAGGACATGGACATGCAGACCCTGCTCAACCTGGTGGCTGAGGCCGCGGGGCGCAAACCGCCGCGCGTGAAGCTGCCGATCGGGGCGCTTTACCCGCTCGCACTGGCCAGCGAAGGCCTGGCGCATGTCGCCGGAGTGGAGCCGATCGTGACACGCGATATCCTGGCGATGGCGAAGAAGAAGATGTTCTTCTCGTCGGCCAAGGCTCGGGCGGAACTCGGCTACTCGCCCCGCCCAGCACGGGAGGCCGTTGCGGACGCCGTCGCCTGGTTCCGCGCCGCTGGCCGGGTGCCCGCATGACGCTGCTGGCCGCGGCCGCGCTGGCGACCTGGCTGTATCTGCTCGCGGCTCACGGCCGGTTCTGGTCGGCTGGCCCGAGCCTGCGCCCGGCAGCGCCCGCCGAGCCGCTCGCCGTGGACATCGTTGTGCCCGCGCGGGACGAAGCGGAGAGCATCCAGCGCTGCCTGACGTCGCTCCTGGCACAGAACTACGCTGGGCCATTGCGGATCATCCTGGTGGACGACCGCAGCAGCGACGGCACCGGCGAGTTGGCGCGCGCCCTGAACGACGAACGCCTGACCGTGCTGGATGGCGCAAGCCGCCCGAAGGGCTGGAGCGGCAAGCTTTGGGCCGTGTCCCAGGGAGTACGCCACGGCTCGGCACCGGTCGTGCTGCTGTGCGACGCCGACATCGTGCATGATCCGGCACACGTCGCCACCCTGGTCGCGAAGCTCGAAACCGGCCTGGACATGGTGTCCGAGATGGTGGAGCTGAACTGCGTCAGCCTTGCGGAACGGGCGCTGGTGCCGGCCTTCGTATTCTTCTTTCAACTGCTCTACCCGTTTGCCCGGGTGAACGACGCTGGCAGCAGCACGGCGGCAGCGGCCGGCGGGACGGTGCTGGTCCGGCGTGCGGCGCTGGAGCGGATCGGCGGGATCGCGGCGATCCGGGGCAAGCTGATCGACGACGTTGCCCTCGCGACCGCGCTCAAGCGCGGCGGCAAGATTTGGCTCGGCCATAGCCGCCTGGCCCGGTCGATCCGGCCCTATCCTGGCGCCGGCGACGTGTGGCGCATGGTGGCGCGCACCGCTTACGTGCAGTTGCGGTTTTCACCGTGGCTTCTGCTCGGCACAGTCCTGGGGCTGGCGCTGGTATGGCTCGCTCCGGCCCTGCTGGCGGTGTTCGGCGCCGGGTTCACCCGATGGGCCGGGCTGGCGGCGCTGGCCGGGTCGCTGGCCAGCTACCTGCCGACCTTGCATCGTTTCCGCCAGTCGCCGCTCTGGGCGCTGGCGCTGCCGGTGGTCGCGATGTTTTACATGGCGGCAACCATCGGGTCGGCGATCGACCACCATCGCGGGCGCGGCGTCGTCTGGAAGCATCGCGCCTACGGCGAGGCCGGGATTTGAGCCAGGCTGTGTCTGTCGAACTGCCGTCCGGCAAGGGCAAGGGCGACGAGAACTTCCCGGTCGGCTCGCTGCTGATCCGCAAGTCGCTGCGCCACCACGTGCACGCCTTCTACGATTTCGCCCGCAACGCCGACGACATCGCCGACAGCGCGGTGCTGGCGCCGGACGACAAACTGGCCCGGCTGGAGACCATGCGCGCCGTGCTGGTGGGCGAGGCCGAAAATGGGTCCCGCAGCGCGCTGCGCCTGCGCGGCAGCTTGGCAGAGACCGGCGTGACGGCGCAGCACTCGCTCGACTTGCTGCACGCCTTCCGGCAGGACGCGACCAAGCGCCGCTACGCCGATTGGGACGAGCTGCTCGATTATTGCCGCTACTCCGCAGCGCCCGTTGGCCGCCATGTACTGGACCTGCATGGCGAGAGCCCGGCAACGCACGCTGCGTCCGATGCGCTCTGCGCGTCCTTGCAGGTGTTGAACCATCTGCAGGACTGCGCCAAGGATTTGCGGGCGCTGGACCGCTGCTACCTGCCGCAGGATTGGCTGCACGATGCCGGGCTGGATACGGCGGCGGTCAAGGCCAGCCACGCGGGAGCGCCGTTGCGCTCCGTGCTCGACAAGGCTCTCGACCGCACGGAAGCGCTAAACGAAACCGCCGGACGCCTGTCGCCGCAGGTGCGCGACCGCCGGCTGCGGGTGGAAACTGCCGTGATCACAGGGCTGGCCCGCCATCTCACCCGGCGCTTGCGCGAGGAGGACCCGCTCGCCACGCGGGTCAAGCTGCACCGCAGCGACGTTATCACCACCATCCTACGCGCGCTGCCGAGGCTGTTTTGACGCCGCTCGGGGTCACTACGTCCGATGCCGGTGCGGTCGAGGCGATCGTGCGCGACGCGGGGACGTCGTTCTACCGAGGCATGCGCATCCTGCCGCCGGACCGCCGGCTGGCGATGTATGGCATCTATGCCTTTTGCCGCCTGGTGGACGACGTAGCCGACGAGCCGGCCGAACTCGCCGCCAAACGCGCCGACCTGGACCGCTGGCGGCAAGCGACCACGGCGGTGTTCACCGGCTCCGGCTCGGACGCCGTCACGCGCGTGCTGGCCGCCGCCGTGAAGGCCTACGGGCTGCGCCAGGAGGACTTTCTGGCCGTGATCGACGGCATGCAGATGGATGCGGAGACGACGATCGCCGCCCCGGACTGGGACACGCTGGACCTCTACTGCGACCGGGTCGCGGCCGCCGTGGGCCGCTTGTCGGTCCGCGCGTTCGGCGATGGATCGTCCCGCGCGGATGAGGTGGCGTTCAATCTCGGTCGCGCCCTGCAGCTCACCAACATCCTGCGCGACCTGGACGAGGATGCGCGGCGTAACCGGCTGTATCTGCCGCGCGAGTGGCTGGATGAGGCGGGTGTGCCGCATGACCCGGCCGCCGCACTGGCTCACCCGGCACTGCCCAAGGTCTGCGAGCGAATGCTGGCGGAGGCGCGGCGCCGGTTCCGCCTGGCCGCGGAGGCGATGGATGGCTGTGATGCCAAAGCCATGCGCCCGGCCCGCATCATGGGCGCCACCTATGCCGCGTTGCTGGACCGGCTGGAGGCGCGCGGCTGGTCCCGGCTGAACGAGCCGGTGCGGGTGCCGAAGTGGCGCAAGCTGTGGATCGCCGGCCGCTACCTGCTGTGACCCGGGTTCACATCGTTGGGGCGGGGATCGCCGGGCTTGCGGCGGCATTGGCGCTCGCCGATTCGGGGCACGCGGTCAGCCTGTATGAGGCGGGACCCGCGGCGGGTGGACGCTGCCGGTCCTATTACGACAAGGAACTCGGCTGCCGCATCGACAACGGCAATCACCTTTGGCTGTCGGGCAACAAGTCCATTGCCGGCTTCCTGCGCCGGGTTGGGTCTGAGGGCACGACCGCCGGGCCGGCAACGTCGATGTTCCCATTCCACGATCTCAAGACCGGGCAGCACTGGGTCGTGCGTCCCAACCACGGTCCTCTGCCTTGGTGGATCTTCTCGCCCAGCCGCAGAGTGCCCGGCGCCCGCTTCCGCGAATACGCAGGCATGCTGTCGCTGCTGCGGGCCGGGGCGGACGCGACGGTCGCGGAGGTCATGCCCCGTGGCGCGCTGAACGACCGGCTGGTCGAGCCGCTGGTGATCGCCGCGCTCAATACCGCGCCCGCCACCGGCAGCGCCGCGCTGATGGCGGCCGTGATGCGGGAGACGCTGGCGCGCGGCGGTGCCGCCTGCGTGCCGGCCTACCCGGCCGACGGCCTGTCGGTCACCTTCATCGACCCGGCGTTGGCGGTACTGAGCCAGGCTGGCGCCTGCGTGCAGTTCGGCCGCCGCGTCTCGGCCCTGCAGATCGAGGGCGGCCGGTTGCAGGCGATCCAGACGCCGGACGGCCCGATTCCCATCGGTGTGGACGAGGCCGTGATCCTCGCCGTTCCGCCGCCTGTCGCGCAGTCGCTGTTGCCCGGGCTGAGCGCGCCCGAAGCGTTCGAGGCGATCATCAACCTGCACTATCGGCATCAGGCCGCGCCTGGGCCGGCTGGTTTCGTGGGCCTGCTCGGCGGCACGGCGGAATGGGTGTTCGTCAAGTCCGGAATTGTCTCGGTCACGATTAGTGCAGCCAATCGTTTCGTTGACCGTGCCGCGAGTGACTTGGCCGCAACAGTGTGGCAGGAAGTGCAAGCTTCACTGGGTATTCAGCAACCCCTGCCTCCCTGGCGTGTCGTAAAAGAGAAGCGCGCCACTTTCGCCGCAACGCCTTCGGAGAACCGTAAGCGGCCGGCCGCAACGACCGCCGTGCCGAATCTTGTCCTGGCAGGCGACTGGACCAACACCGGCCTGCCCGCAACCATTGAGGGTGCGATCAGGTCCGGACACATCGCTGCGGCTGCCGTGACGGCGTCCGCTTGAGTTTGCCGCCATCAGCTTTGGATCAAAGATGCCGAGTGAGACGCTAACCCGCCCTAGAACAGACCCAGTGAACTCCGCGATCGATGCGGCCAGGGCGGCTTTGCTGGCGCGGCAGGCGGCGGACGGCCACTGGCTGTTCGAGCTCGAGGCCGATGCGACTATCCCGTCCGAATACATCTTGCTGGAACACTACCTCGATCGCATCGACCCGGCCCTACAGGCGCGTATGTGCGACTACCTGCTGAGTATCCAGTCCGCGGACGGCGGTTGGCCGCTGTTCCACGACGGCAAGTCCGACCTTTCGGCCAGCGTGAAGGCATATTTCGCGCTGAAGGCGGCCGGCCATTCCATCGACGAACCCCACATGGTCCGCGCCCGTGAGCGCATCCTGGCGATGGGCGGCGCCGAGCGCAGCAACGTGTTCACCCGGGCCCAATTGGCCTTGTTCGGCCAGGTGCCGTGGCGTGCGACGCCGGTCATGCCGGTCGAGATCATGACCCTGCCGCGGTGGTTCTTCTTCCACCTGTCAAAGGTTTCGTACTGGTCGCGCACCGTCATGGTGCCGCTGATCGTGCTGATGACGCTGCGGCCAACGGCCCGAAACCCGCGCCAGGTCGGCATCCCGGAGCTGTTCCACACGCCGGCGGACAAGGTTCGTAGCTGGGTGCACGGTCCCTACCGGTCGGCTTGGGGCTACGTGTTCAAATACCTCGACGCGCTGTTGCGCCCGATCGAGCAGCACTTTCCCGCCGCGAATCGCAAGCGCGCGATAGAGGCGGCCGTCGCGTTCGTTGTGGAGCGGCTGAACGGCGAGGACGGGCTGGGCGCGATCTACCCGGCCATGGCCAATAGCGTGATGATGTTCGACGCGCTCGGCTACCCGCCGGACCACCCGCACGCTGCGACGGCCTGGGCGTCCGTGCGCAAGTTGCTGGTGCACCGGCCCGAACACTCGTACTGCCAGCCCTGCCTGTCGCCGATCTGGGACACTGGCCTGGCCGGCCATGCCATGGCGGAGGCCGAGGGCGAGCGCAGTACCGCCGTCGAAGCCGCGTGCGAGTGGCTGTCGCTGCGTCAGGTGACCTCGCTGAAGGGTGACTGGGCCTGGCTTCGGCCTGACGCGCCCCCCGGCGGCTGGGCGTTCCAGTATGAAAACGCGCATTACCCGGACGTGGACGACACTGCCGTGGTGGCCATGCTGATGCACCGGACCGGCAACCCGGCCTACAGCGGCGGGATCGCCCGCGCCCGCGACTGGATCATCGGCATGCAGAGCCGCAATGGCGGTTGGGGCGCGTTCGACGCGGACAATGACTACCAGTTCCTGAACCATATCCCGTTTGCCGACCACGGCGCGCTGCTCGATCCGCCGACGGTGGACGTGACCGCTCGCTGCGTGTCGTTCCTGGCGCAAGTCGGCCTAAGCGACGCCGAACCGGTGATGGCGCGCGCGATCGCTTACCTGCGGCGTGAACAGGAAGCCGACGGAAGCTGGTTCGGCCGCTGGGGCACGAACTACATCTACGGCACGTGGTCCACGCTGTGCGCGTTGAACGCCGCCGGCATTTCGCACGACGACCCGGCGGTGCGCCGGGCTGTGACTTGGCTGATCGACCGGCAGCGCGTTGATGGCGGATGGGGCGAGGACGAGGAAAGCTACGACAAGGGTCCGCCTGGCGAGTACAAGATCAGCACGCCCTCCCAAACTGCCTGGGCGTTGCTCGGCCTGATGGCCGCGGGCCAGGTCAATCACGCGGCTGTCGGACGCGGGATCGAATATCTGGAAAACACCCAGACGGCCGATGGCGAGTGGAAAGAGGCGGCCTACACGGCGGTCGGCTTCCCCCGTGTGTTCTACCTCCGCTACCACGGCTATCGGCTGTTCTTCCCCCTGCTTGCGCTGGCGCGCTACCGTAACCTGGTTGCCGGGAACACGACGCGGGTTGAATACGGGTTCTGAGCCGCCGTTTTGTGAGTAATCATCGTCATGACGGCTTTGATCAGGCCACCCACGGCCGAATCAAAGCCGGCCATGACAATCGAAAAAAAACTGAGTGAAAATCGGTATCGTCGTCGGCCTTGTCGCTGAAGCGCGCTTGGCGGCGCCTCTGGGTAGCCGGACGGAGATCGGCGGCGGGGGTGCGGAGGGCGCGGCACGGGCGGCGCGCACGCTCATCGCGTCCGGCGTGGACGCACTGCTCAGTTTCGGCCTGGCTGGCGGACTGGCGCCCGGAGTGACTGCGGGAACCCTGGTGATCCCGGCTGAGATCGTGTCGGCGGCCGGGGGATGCTGGCTGGCCGACGCAGCCCTCGCGGCTCGGCTTGGCGGACCTGAAGGCGCCCTGCTGGCGGGAACGGAGATCATCGTGACCAGGGCTGCCAAAGCCGCGGCGTGGCTGCGGACCGGCGCGCTCGCCGTCGATCTGGAAAGCGGCGCGGTGGCGCAAACCGCGGCCGCCCACGGCATTCCCTTCGCGGTGCTGCGTGCCGTGTGCGACCCGGCATCGCGCGACCTGCCGCCGGCGGCCTTGACCGCGCTGCATCCTGACGGTCGTGTGAAACCTTGGGCGCTGGCCGGATCGCTGGCTCGCCATCCCGGGCAAATCGCGGCATTGATGGCGCTCGGCCGGGAAGCGGCGCTGGCCCGGCGCGCCTTGCTCGACCGCGTCGCCCGCGTCGGAACGCTGCAATAGGAGAGCGCCATGGAGCCGATCAAGCAGACCACGCGGTACCACGACCTGGCGGACCCGCAGACGCAGCCACGCTACACCGGCATCCCGACCTTCTTCCGCACGCCCTATGAGCAGGATTTGTCGCAGGTCGATATCGGCATCATCGGCGTGCCGTTCGACGGTGGCGTGACGAATCGCAGCGGCACCCGGCACGGCCCGCGCGAACTGCGCAACCAGTCCAGCCTGTCGCGCAAGATCAACACCGCGACCGGCGTGGAGCCATTTTCCAAACTGCGGGTGCGTGACCTCGGCGATTGCTGGATCGAGCAGCCTTATGCGCTGGAACCCGCCCTGGGCGAGATCGAGGCATTCTATCGCCGGGTGGTGAGCGCCGGGGTCGTGCCGCTTTCGGCCGGCGGCGATCATTCGATGACGTTGCCGATCCTGCGTGCGGTGGGGGCAAACGGCCCGGTGGGGATGGTGCATATCGATGCGCATGCCGATACCGGCGACGAGTACATGGGATCGCGCTACCACCACGGCACGCCGTTCCGCCGGGCCGTGGACGAAGGCTTGCTCGACCCGAAACGCGTCATCCAGATCGGGATACGCGGGCACAGCAACGTGGCTGGCGGGTTGTGGGGCTTCAGCGAGTCGAGCGGCATGCGCGTCATGCCGATTGAGGAAGTGGCGGACCGAGGCTGGCGGCACGCGGTGGAGGAAGCGCGCCGGGTTGCCGGCGATGGACCGACCTACTTGTCCTTCGACATCGACAGCCTCGACCCGATCTACGCCCCCGGCACCGGCACTCCGGAGCCCGGCGGCCTGACGATGCTGGAGGCGATGCGAATCGTGCGCGGCCTGACCGGCATGAACTTCGTCGGCGGCGACGTTGTGGAAGTTGCTCCGCCCTTCGACGTCGGCAATCTCACGTCCATGCACGGGGCGGCCATGCTATTCGAAATCTTGTGCGTGCTGGCCGCAACCCGCAAAGCAGTAATGTAGGATGGGCTTTTAGCCCACCGACGTTTTACGGAAGGCCATCGCGACTGCGTCGTAAGGCAGTGCTGCAGCTTCCCGCAGTCGCCAGTACCAAGGCCAGCGCGGTGGAGGTGGCGGCGGGCAGGGTTTGGCGCCGCGGACGCCGGCCATCCACAGCAGCATCCCGCAGCGGGGCAGGTGGTAGCCGCTGCTGATATAGCGGATCGGGCCCGGCTCGCCGGCCAGCAGCCTGGCGCATGCGACCGCAGAGGTCAGCGTGTCGGTGGCCGTCTCCTCCAGCGTGATCTGATCCTGCGGCACGCCCATTTCCTGAAGCAACCGAGACATCACGCTTGCCTCTGAGGGCGGATGACGGCCGATTGCGCCGGTCGGCAAATAGCGGGCACCCAGGCCGCCGCAGCGGAACGCCGCCTCGACGCGCGCCCGCAAGGTCCGGCTGGGCCGGCCGCCCCGCAGCACACCGGCGCCGAAGATCACAATGATGGTCATGCAGGCGGCGCGAGCAGCACGCGGTTGAGCGCGCTGAGCGGCCCATAGGTGTCCCGCCACGCGCGGGCGAACGCGTCCGGCGTGGCGCGGCCGGAGAGCGCATTCGAAATGCCGGCGACGGTGCGTTCGCCATCGACCAGGCGCAGGATCGCGGCGGCGAGCGGCGGCAAGGGCAAGGGAACGCGCAGGCCGTCGAACAGGAAGGGCAGCATGCCATCGGGCCGGATGTGCTTGGCAAGCTCTGGCCCTGACATCTCCCGCATCACTGGAACGGCCGCCGGGCTCGTTGCGTCCGGCACCAACGGGGCATCGGCAGCGCGGACGGCGTAGACGACGTGGGTGCTCATGTTGCCGCATAACGCCTCGGCCAGCGCCGCCTTCGCAACTGGGTCGAGCGTGGCGATCCGCGCGCGCAGCTTTGCATCCGGCAGGTAGGTCGCCGGGTCGTAGCGCAGCGGCTCCATCCAGCAGGTCACCTGCAGCCCGGCGTCCTTCAGCAGGGCAGACAGGGCGGGCACGTCATAGGCCCGGTCACGTGGGTTCAGCAGCAGATCGTAGAGCCCCGCATCCCCGCCCGTCAGGTGGTCGGCGAACAGGGTATTGCGGCGCAGCCAGGCCGAGTCCGGCAGCGTCCGCATCATGCGCCGGGCGGTGTCGAGCCGGGTTGCGGGCGCTTCGTGCTCCGGCGTCAGCAGCCGCAGCGCGTCCTGCAGCATATAGACGCCGGTGCGGCCATGCGGGGCATAGAGCATCAGCCCCATGCCGCCGCCGGGCGCCAGAACGGACAGCAGCGCGGCAAGCCCGGCCGCCGGGTCGGGCAGGTGGTGCAGCACGCCGCAGCAATCGATGTAGTCGAATGGCCCCAGCCCAGACCCGGCGAGATCCAGCAGCGATCCTTCCTGCCAGTCGAGGTCGAGCCCGCGCATGGCGGCCCGCGCTTTGGCGATCGCGGCCGCCTTGCCGGACCGGTCCAAATAGGTCACCCGGCCCAACCGCCCGGCATCCGCCAATTGTTGCGCCAGCATGATCGCGCCGTCGCCGGTTCCGCCGCCCGCCACCAGGGCACGCAACGGGCGGGAGCGTGGGCGGGCGGCGCCGAATACCCAGTGATCGATTTCCCGCAGATGGCTTGGGCTTCCGATCACCAGCCGGCGCGCCTCGTCCGCCGGGTCGCGCGCAGGATATGGGTAGGCCTCGTATTGCGCGGCAAGCCTGGCGTCGGTTGCGTCCGTCATGCGCTAGACCTATCCCGCGCCTATGACGCTCGCCAAATCACGCGGATATTTCGGCATCGGGTCGGAGGGGATCAGCAAGCCGGCCAATGTTGGCGCGCTGCTCCGCACGGCGCACGCGTTCGGCGCCTCATTCTGCTTCAGCGTCGCGTCCGGCTACGACAGCCATGGCGGCCGCCGCGCCGACACATCCGACGCACCCGCCCACGTGCCGCTGTGGCGGTTTGAGACGGTAGACCAGATCGCGCTGCCGCAAGGCTGCGCCCTGGTCGGGATCGAACTGCTGGAGGACGCGGCCGATCTGCCATCCTTCCGCCACCCGCTGAATGCCGCGTATGTCCTGGGGCCGGAGCGGTCGGGCCTATCGCCCGCCATGCTGGCGCAATGCCGCCATGTCGTGCGCATCCCGGCGCGGTTCGCGCTCAACCTCGCGGTGGCGGGGGCGATCGTGCTCTACGACCGGTTGCTGCAGCACGGCCGCTTTGCCGAACGCCCCGTCGGCAGCGGCGGCGCCGACCCCCTGCCGCCCGCCAGCAGCCACGGTGACCCGATCTTCCGCCGGACGCGGCCGGAGTGGCTGAAGTGACGCACGGGCGGCCGGATCGAGGCCAGGTCGCTGCGCCGTTGTGGCGATGCGGCTTAGCCGATGCGATCCAGGCGGTCCGCACCACTGTCGCGCGCCGGGATGGCTTCGCCGTGCTTGCGATGATGCAAGTTATATCACCGCCAGATCGGTCCGAACGCCTTCGATGATCAACGCCATCTCGCTGAGTGCGCCGTTATCGAGATCGGCGAGGGCGGTCTCGACGCGGGCCGCCAACGCGGGCTCCTCAGCATCCTGCAACGCTGTCAGCGCCACCTGCAAGCCGCGGCGCATCTCGGCGCCGTCCATGTTCATTGCCGCCCGGTGCGCGCGATCCAACTCGGTCTGCGCGCTCTCGATCAATACGCCTTTGTGGTGAGCGTCCGCTGGCATGAGTGTCTCCCGCTTTGTGTCCTGCCTCACAGCTAGCAACTGCGTGCGATCAGTGCCACTGGACCACGGCGCTTGTTCCTGACCATCGCCCGCCGTATCTGTGCGCCATGCGCATAATCCCGACCTGCCTGTTTGCCGCGCTGCCCTTGCTGGCCGTGTCCCCCGCCTTCGCACAGCCCCGCCCGGCCGCCCATGCGCCGGCCCGTGCACCGGCGCATCCTTCCGCCAGCACCCCGCATGCGATCGGCAAGTTCGAGGACTGGACCGCTGCCACCCATCAGGAGGCTGGGCAAACCGTCTGCTACGCTTTCACCCGCGCCGTCACCTCCACGCCGCCATTGCCTGGGCGCGGCGACGTGGTGCTGACGGTGACACAGCGGCCCGGCGGCACCCGCGACGCTGTGGCGTTGAGCGCCGGGTTCGCCTACGGCCCGAACACCGAAGTGACGCTGCAAGTCGATGAACGCAGCCTGCCGTTCTACACCAGCCAGCGTTCGGCCTTCGCCCGGGATGGACACGCCGCCGTGACCCTGTTTGAACGCGGGCGTCAGGCAGTGATCAAATCGCCAAGCCCGCGCGGGGCGGCGGTCATCGACACCTTCGACCTGCGCGGCTTCTCGCCCGCCTATACCGCCATCAACAAGGCCTGCTTCGGCAAGGGCTGATGTCGATCTCCCTCACCGAAGCCGAGCGGGAGCGCATCCTCGCGAAGTCGGCCCTGTTCTCCCCACCGCCTGTCGCGCTGCCGGATGGCCGGCGGGAGCTGGTTGGCCTGTCGCGCCCGGAGCTGGTCGAGGAGCTGGACGCGATCGGGGAGAAGGCGTTTCGCGCCAAGCAGCTCTGGCATTGGATCTACCACCAGGGCACGACCGACTTCTCTGCGATGTCCTCCATCGCGCGGCCCTTGCAGCAAAAGCTGGCCGAGCGGTTCGTGATCGGCCGGCCCGGCGTGGCCGACGAGCAGACCAGCAGCGACGGGACGCGCAAGTTCCTGTTCCGCTTCCGCGACGGCCAGGAGGCCGAGACGGTCTATATCCCCGACCGCCAGGAAGACCGCGGCGCCGTCTGCATCTCCTCGCAGGTCGGCTGCACCCTGTCCTGCCGGTTCTGTCATACGGGGACCCAGAAGCTGGTCCGCAATTTGGGCACGGCGGAAATCGTCGGCCAGTTCATGGCTGCGCGCGATGCGTATGCCGAGTGGCCTTCGCCACGAGGGGAGACGCCGCGACTGCTGTCCACCATCGTGCTGATGGGCATGGGCGAGCCGCTGTACAACTACGAGAACGTCGCCCGCGCGATGCAGATCGTCATGGACGGCGAGGGCATCGGCTTGTCCCGCCGCCGCATCACCCTGTCCACCTCGGGCGTGGTGCCGATGATGGACCGCTGCGGCGAGGAGCTGGGCGTGAACCTCGCGGTGTCGCTGCACGCGGTGACGGACGCGCTGCGCGACGAGATCGTGCCGCTGAACCGCAAATACCCGATCGCCGAGCTGCTGGCCGCGTGCCGCCGCTATCCAGGCGCTTCGAACTCCCGCCGGATCACCTTCGAGTACGTCATGCTGCGTGGCGTGAATGATAGCGAGGCGGATGCACGCGAGCTCGTGCGGCTGATCGCGGGCATACCGGCCAAGGTGAACCTGATCCCATTCAACCCGTGGCCTGGCAGCACCTATCTGCCGAGCACCCGCGCGCAATTGGACAAGTTTGCCGCCATCGTGATGGACGCCGGGTTCGCGAGCCCGGTCCGAACCCCACGCGGCCAGGACATCCTGGCCGCGTGCGGGCAACTGCGTACGGAAAGCACGCGGCCGCGGCCGGCCGCGTGACCGTGCCTACCGCGTGTAGGTGAAGCTGCTGATCTGGCAGACGTTGATGCCGGACTTCACGGACGACGCTCCACCTTCGAACACCGCCTTAAAGTCGAACTTGCAGGCGCCCGTGCCGTCGTTGATGTCCACTGGCTGCGTGTCGCCATCGGCCAGCTTGTCGTGGCCGAGGATGTCTTCCTCCCACGAGTCGGTTCCGGCGTTCGATGCGTAGAAATGGATCATCGTCAGGCCGGTTTTGTTGACGATATCGACGTTGCGATCGGCAGCATGGGAAGCGCCGGCCACCAGCAACAATGCACCCAAAATTGGTAAGACACGCATTCGGAACAGTCCTTCTCGGAGGGGATGAGTAGTTAAGCCAATCCTAACTCCCCTATTGTAACGGCCGCTTATTAAGGTGGCTCTAATTGGCAATGAAACCTGACTTCGCTTCCCCTTTTCCGAACAGGGAGAGGGCTTGTCACTCTTGGTCCGGACACGTCACCGCCGGCGCCGGCGCGATGGCAAACTGCAGCAAACACGCGCCGAACCGGTCCGCAAACGCGGCCGTCGAATCGGCGATGTGCCCCTTCAGGCCCGCCGGCCGGTCGATCACTAGCAGCGCGCCCGTCTTCGGCCGCAGCCGCTGCAGCAGCGCGACCCGTGTGTCGGCGTCCGACATGAATGGGTCGGAGGCGAACTGAACCACCGCAACCCTCGTACGGGACGGCGGCGCGTCCGCCACCACCGCCCGCAGATCGTCATCCTGCGCGGCCAGATTCAGGCTGGCGCCCGAACCGTGCGCCGCTGGGGAGGTGGCGATGACCACGTCCGCCAGGCCCGCCGTGTCCAGCATCTGCAGCGACGTCCAGCCGCCGCGGGACTGCCCGGCCGCCACGACCAGCTTGTAGCCGGAGCGGCGCAGCACCGGCAGCTCGTCCTGCAGCCAGCCGCGGGCGCGCAGCGCATCGTCCACCATCGGGGCGCGATCGAAGCGTACGATGTCGAACCCGGCGTTGTTGAACGCGCGAATGAAGGCTGCCGGCTGCAGGCCGCGGGCGTCATGGTCGCCGAATCGGCCGTGCGACCACACCACCACGCCGCGTGCCGCAGCCGGGCCGTGCCACAGGTAGCGCTCGTCCGGCACGAAGCCGTAGTTGAACGTGTCCACCAGCGGGCCCGGCGCCGGCTGCGGCCGCCACTGCTTGCCCGGCCAGACGATCGATAGGTCCTCGGCATAGGGCCGGCACTCCATGCCGCCATGCTCCTCGCACAGCTTGACCGCCTTCTGCCGGGTTTCCTCCAGCGTCTTACCGCCGGACACCCAGCCCATCCGGCCATTGTTGCCGGCCGCGAACACCCGCGGCGTGTTGGTCAGCAGAAACTCCCCATAGGACGCCCGTCCGGCGCCATCCACAGGGACCGCCGCCGCATCGAGTAGGGGCTGAGCGTGCGCCACTGCCGGCAGCAACAGCCATCCGAGCGCCAAAATAAACCGCATTCGCTTGCCGCTCCCTAGGCATCGGGGCTATGCGCGACCGATCCGCCTCCGGAGATTATGCCATGCCGCGCCGTGATGTGAAAAAGGTCGTCCTCGCTTACTCCGGGGGGCTCGACACCAGCGTCATCCTGCGCTGGCTGCAGACCACCTACGGCTGCGAAGTCGTCACCTTCACCGCCGACCTCGGCCAGGGTGAGGAGCTGGAGCCCGCGCGCAAGAAGGCCGAGATGTTCGGCGTCAAGCAGATTTTCGTGGACGACCTGCGCGAGGAATTCGTGCGGGACTTCGTCTTCCCGATGTTCCGCGCCAACACGGTCTATGAGGGGCAATACCTGCTCGGCACCTCGATCGCGCGGCCGCTGATCGCCCAGCGCCAGATCCAGATCGCCGAGGAAGTGGGCGCCGACGCGGTCGCCCATGGCGCCACGGGCAAGGGCAATGACCAGGTCCGCTTCGAAATCGCCTATTACGCGCTGAAGCCCGACATCACCGTGATCGCCCCCTGGCGAGAGTGGGACCTCACCAGCC
>CAZZVB010000026.1:0-28866 GCA_964657445.1 uncultured Burkholderiaceae bacterium
CCGCGCGAAGGAGGCCGGAATCGCCCGCTTGCCGGATCGGCTGCATGGCCTGTTGCTGCATCGCCGTGGCGCGCCGACGGAGGACGTGTGGCGCAACGCGGCCGGTTCCAGCCCTGGGTTCGTGCTGAACCTGCCGGCCTTCCATGACCCGGTAGCGGGCTTCGATGCGGAGGCGTTCGCCGCCGCCGCGACCACGGCCGCGGAGGCGCTGCACCTGATCGCGCCGGCGGCCACGCAGTATGCGGTCGCCATGTCGGATCTGGCAGGGCTGCTGGCGGCGCTGGGGCTCGACTATGCCAGCAAGCCGGCGCGCGATGTCGCCGCCTGTCTCGCAGCCATCATTCGCGGCCGGGTGGATGCGGTGCTCGCAGGGCCGCAGCCGGACCTGCTGGCGCTGGTGCCAGGATGGCCCGCGCCGCCGAGCGCATGTTCGGTTCCGGGGCTTGCGGACCAGGCGAAGATGGCCCGCAATGCCGCCCTGCGCTGCGGGCCGGTGCGGCCTGGAACCGCGATCTTGCCGCCCAGTGCTGCGGACGCCTTGCTCGGAGTGGAGACCGGCGGCATCGCACCGGCGTTTGCCCCCGTCGGCGCCGCCGGGCTGCTGCGCGCCAGCCGGGCCTGGCTGTCCGCTCGGGGCATCTCGCTCGAGGCTGCCCTGGCCGCGGCACTCGCCGGCGAACCCGTGGTGCCGGTCGCGACCGCCGCGGATCATGCCGCCATGCACGATACGGTGGCGGCCTTCCTGCACGCCATGCCGCCGCGCCCGGCCTTGACGCCGCAGCCGGCGAACGACACCCAACGTGAGGAATTGCCGGCACGCCGCCGCGGCTACACGCAAAAGACTGCCATCGGCGGCCACCGCATCTTCATCCGCACCGGCGAGTATGCGGATGGCCGGCTAGGCGAAATCGGGCTCGCGCTACCGCGGGAGAGCGCTGCGGTGCGCGGCCTCGCCGACGCGTTCGCCACCGCCCTCTCGCTCGGATTGCAGCATGGCGCGCCGCTGGAGGCCTACGTGGATGCGCTCTGCCACGCACGGTTCGCGCCGGCCGGCCCCGTCGAGGGTGACCCGGCGGTCGATCACGCCAGCTCCATCGCCGACTTCGTGGCGCGATCCCTGGCCGCGAGCTATCTTGGCCGTATCATCCCGGCGAAGACGACCGAGGCGCCGGCGAAGCTGGAGGAACCACCGTTGCTGCCACTCGAATTGCCGCTGAACCGCCGCCGCCCTGCCCTCCGCCTGGTGGCTGGCTGATGGGCCGGGTCGAAGCCAGGCTGGCGGAGCACGGCATCACCCTGCCGCAGCCTATGGCGCCACTCGCCAACTACGTGCCGTTCGTCAAGACCGGCAACCTCGTTGTGGTGTCCGGCCAAGTGCCTGCGCGGGACGGCAAGATCGCCTACACCGGCAAGGTCGGGGACGCCGTATCGGTCGAGCAGGGACGTGAAGCCGCACAGCTTTGCCTGGTGAACGTCCTGGTGCATCTGCGGGCTGCGTGCGACGGAGACCTCGACCGCGTGGTGCGCGTCGTGCGCCTCGGCGGGTTCGTCGCGTCCCCGCCCGGGTTCACCCAGCATGCGCTGGTGATGAACGGCGCGTCGGACCTTGCGGTCGCGGTGTTCGGCGAAGCCGGCCGCCACGCACGTACGACGATCGGCGTGCCCGCGCTGCCAGGCGATGCGGCGGTCGAGGTCGAGGGAATGTTCGAGGTCGGCTAGCCGCGACGCCCGCATTTCTCACTGGCGGGCTCATGCTGCACCGCCATATCGTGCCATATGCCCGACGGCTCCCCCTCGCTGACACTGACGCTGCATCCCTCCATCACCAGCATCGAGGCGCGGGAATGGGACGCCTGCGCGGGAGATGACAACCCGTTCGTCAGCCATGCCTTCCTGTCGGCGGTCGAGGACAGCGGGTCGGCCGGGCCGCGCACCGGGTGGCTGCCGCAACACGCGGCGCTGCGCGACGAGGCCGGCACCTTGGTCGCGGCGGCGCCAATGTACGCGAAGTCCAACAGCTACGGCGAATACGTCTTCGACCATGGCTGGGCGAATGCGTACGAGCAGGCCGGCGGGGACTACTATCCGAAGCTGCAGGTCGCGGTGCCCTTCTCGCCGGTGCCCGGCCCGCGCCTGTTGTGCAGGCCCGGCGGCCAGACGCCTCCGGCGGCGCTGGGCCAGGCCCTTATTCAGGCGTGCCGGCAGCTGAAGCTGTCGGGGGTGCACATCACCTTTTGCAGCGAGCCGGAGTGGCAAGCGCTCGGCGAGGCCGGGTGGCTGCAACGGATCGGGCAGCAGTATCATTGGGAAAACAACGGCTACGCGACATTCGACGATTTTCTAGGGGCGCTCTCGTCGCGCAAGCGCAAGAATCTTCGCCGGGAGCGGCGCGACGCCAACGATTGCGGGCTGACCTTCCGCACGCTGCGCGGCCATGAGATCGGGCGGCGCGAATGGGACGCGTTCTACAAGTTCTACCAGTCCACCGTGGACCGGAAGTGGGGCAGCGCCTACCTGACCAAGAAGTTCTTTCCCATGCTGGGTGAACGGCTTGGCGACCGGGTGGTGCTGATGCTGGCGGACAATGCCGGCGAGCCCGTCGCCGGCGCGCTGAACCTGCTGGGACGCGATGCATTGTATGGCCGCAACTGGGGCTGCCGTGGCGACTGGCCGTTCCTGCACTTCGAGCTTTGCTACTATCGGGCGATCGATTTCGCGATCGAGCACGGGGTGGCCAGGGTCGAGGCCGGCGCCCAAGGCCAGCATAAGATCCAGCGCGGGTATCTGCCCAAGCCGACCTACTCCGCCCATTGGCTGTCCCATCCCGGGCTTACGCGCGCGGTGGACGACTTCTTGCGGCGGGAGCGCCCGGCGGTGTTAGCCGGGATGGCGGAGTTGGAAGCGGAGTACTCGCCCTACCGGCGAGGCGAGGAGTAGGCCAGGCGCTGCTGGCGGCCGTTAGTTGAGCAGCCCGGCCGCGATGTTGACCGTCAAGGCGACGATGACGGTGTTGAACAGAAAGCTGAGCAAACCGTGCAAAGTCGCCAGCCGGCGCAACCTCCGGGATTTGATCTGCACGTCGGATACTTGGAACGTCATCCCGATGACGATCGAGAAATACAGGAAATCCAAGTAATCTGGCTGGTCGTCCGACGGAAATTCTAAACCGCGCCGCAATACCCCGCCCTCGTCGTAGTCGTAATACTCATGAGAGTAGCGGAACGAGAATACGAAATGGGCCAGCAGCCACGATAGCAGCAGCGTCGCTGCGACAAGAGCAACGTGCAGCGAACGCTGCAGCGCCGTCAGGTCCTTCAGCCCGGAGAACTCCCCGGCCAGCGCCGCGAAGCTGAAGACCGAGCCCAGCAGCATGACACTGAAGATGATCCACTGCCCTTCCTCCTGCGCCTCGGCATCGGCGGGCATGCGCTCGGGTTCGCGGGCCGTGAACAGAATCATGGCAAGGACCAGAAAGGTCGCTGCGGTCACGTTCCAGCCGGTCAGCGCGCGCGTGAGGGGTGACAGAGTCGCGGCGGCCCCCAACACTGCCCAGACAAGCAGCCCAGCCGCGAGGGCAATGAATGTGCGGAAATGTCCCGCGATCACTCGGACGACGAAGGATCTGCTTTGCACCGGCACTTACACGCTTTCGGCCGGAGGAAGCGCTTTCAGATGTTCGACCTGAAGGCCGTGCCGGCTGGCTAGAATCTCTGCCACGCGGCACCGGTGGCAGATCGCTGGGTCGGCTTCATAGCACAGCAGACAAACCCGCCCGGCAGTCCCAAGGCCGGCTGCACGGTCCAGGTCGAACGCTGCCTCCGGCGTCGCCAACCGCGCATCCACAATCTCCCAAAAGCGCGGCCATTGCTTCCTGCGATTGGCCTCCCTCCCTTCTGGCGGCGTGCCAAGGGCGCGCAGATGGTGGTAGGCGATGCCGGCGCTTTCCAAACCAGCCGCGAGTTGACGCTTCGAAAACCCTGGGCGGCGCGAAAGCGGGAGATCACGGACGTCAATGAGGTCCGTGACCTGTGCCGCTTGGAGAGCAGCAAGAACTCCGGAGAAGGCCGCTTTCTCGTAGCCGATGGTGAATAACGGACGGCCTATGCTTCGCGGCATGGCAAGTCAGGCGAGGCGGAAACGGCTGGACAGCAGCGGGTCAGCTTCAATCGCCTCGCGCACGGCAGCGTCGTCGGTGGCCAGCACCACGCGGGAAAACCATGGTATCTCTCCGCGCACTCGCTGCAGAAAAAGACGATCGAACTCCTTGGCGACAGGCGCGCGTGCGACGCAGCAGGCGCAGCTCGGCTCTGACGCGGCTGAACCAACCGGCGTCAGCAGTAGGTCGGTCCTGGTAGGCTCCACGCCGAACACGACCGGAATGCGGGCATCGACAAATACTGCCATCCACCCTTATATAAGGATATATTTATGTGGTAGCAAGCCGCTATGGATCCGTTCCTAACGCTTCTTCGTGCCTGTGCCGAGCAGACGCGCATGCGCCTGCTCGCACTGGCCGGCCGAGGCGCATTCTGCGTGATGGAGTTTACCGAGATACTCGGGCAGTCGCAGCCGCGGCTGTCCCGGCATCTACGTCTGCTGGTCGAAGCAGGCGCGCTGGAACGGGTGCGCGAGGGCACAAACGTGTGGTTCACCCTGCCGCCTGGGTCCGACGGACTCGTGCAGGACCTGCTGGCCCGCTTGCCTGCCGAGGATCCGGTGCTTGAGGCCGATCGCCGCCAGGCCGCGCGCGTGCTTGCCGAGCGGGCTCGTGTCGCGTCGGAGAGTTTCCGCAGCCACGGCGTCGATTGGGATGAGGCGCAAGCCCTGGCGCTTCCCGTCGATGCGATTGATCAGGCCGTGCTCGATGCGGTCGGCCCAACCCCGGGCTGTCTGCTCGACATCGGCACGGGCACCGGGCGTCTGCTGGAGTTGCTGGCGCCCCGGGTCGAGCGGGGGTTGGGCGTGGACGCCAGCCGCGCCATGCTCGCCCTTGCCCGGTCGCGGCTTTCGAAGCGCGAGATGGCCCATTGTGCCGTCCGGCAAGCCGACATGTATCGTCTTCCGCTGCCAGAGGGCGGGTTCGACACCGTCGTCATGCAGATGATCCTGCACTACGCCGAAGACCCGGCGGCAGCCATCACCGAAGCCGCTCGCATGCTCCGCCCAGGCGGGCGCCTGTTGATCGTGGACCTCCTGCGGCACGACCGGGCCGATCTGCTGAAACGGCTGGCGCATCGCTGGCCCGGTTTCGATGATGGCGTCATTGCCGAACTGCTCGATGGCGTCGGGCTCACACCCGGAAGACCGCTCACCGTTCCCGGCGATCTGCCGGTGCGCTTATGGCCCGCGATGCAAGCCGCTCTCCTTCCAACCGCGCCCTCCGCAAGCAAGGAACTCGTATGACCCGCCCGCATTTGCTGGATGCCCTGCGCGACCGCGTGCTGTTGTGCGATGGCGGCATGGGGAGCCGGGTGCAAGCCCTCACGCTTGATGTCGAGAAGGATTATTGGGACCGGGAGAACTGCACCGAGGTGCTCAATCTTTCGCGTCCTGACTTGGTGCGCGAGATCCACAGGGGCTACTACGCGGCCGGCGCCGACATGGTGGAAACCAATAGCTTCGGCGGGAGCCCGATCACCCTGGCGGAGTTCGACCTCCAGGACCGCACGCACGAGATCAACAAGCTGGCCGCCGAACTGGCGCGCGAAGCCGCGGAGAGCTTCGGCGACGGGCGGCACCGCTGGGTCCTGGGTTCGATCGGGCCCGGGACGAAGTTGCCGTCGCTCGGCAACATCGCCTACGACCCGCTTGAGGAAGCGTTGGCGCAGCAGTCGGCCGGACTGATCGACGGCGGTGTGGATGCGATTCTGATCGAAACCTGCCAGGACACGCTGCAGATCAAGGCCGCCGTGAACGGCGCCAAGATAGCCCGCGCGGCCGCTGGCACGGATACGCCGATCTTCGTGCAGGTCACGGTGGAAACCACGGGCACCCTGCTGGTCGGCCCCGACATTGCCGCCGCTGCCACGGTCATCCATGCGCTCGACGTCCCGCTGATCGGCCTGAACTGTGCCACAGGGCCGCAGGAGATGGCCGAGCACGTACGCTGGCTGGCTACCAACTGGCCTGGCCTGCTGAGCATCCAGCCGAACGCCGGGTTGCCGGAATTGGTCAACGGCGCGACCCACTATCCGCTGGGTGCGGCCGAGATGGCCAGTTGGGTCGAACGGTTCGTGCTGGAAGACGGGCTGAACCTGGTCGGCGGCTGCTGCGGCACCTCGATTGGGCATATCGAGGCGCTGGATGCGATGCTGCGCAAGCTCGGGGACCACCGCCCTGCCCCGGCCGCGCGGACGCATCACTGGGTGCCGTCGGTCGCGAGCCTGTATGGCCAGACCCCGCTGCGTCAGGAAAACAGCTACTTCTCTATCGGTGAACGCTGCAACGCCAACGGCTCCAAAAAATGGCGCGAACTGCAGGAGCGTGGCGATTGGGACGGCTGCGTTTCCGTCGGCCGCGAACAGGTCGGCGAAGGCAGCAACAGCCTCGATGTCTGCACCGCGTTCGTCGGCCGGGACGAGGTTGCGGAGATGAATGAAGTCATCACGCGCTTCACCTCGAGCGTCAACGCGCCGCTGGTGATCGACAGTACCGAAACGAACGTGATCACGGCGGCACTGAAGCTCCATGGCGGCAAGCCGATCATCAACTCGATCAATTTTGAGGACGGTGAGGACGCGGCTCATGACAGGCTTGTCCTCGCCAAAAAGTTCGGCGCGGCCGTGATCGCGTTGACGATCGACGAAAAGGGTATGGCGAAGCAACCGGATGAGAAGCTCGCCATTGCGCGCCGCCTTGTGGATTTTGCGTGCAACCAGCACGGTCTGGCGCAAAGCGACCTCATGATCGACCCGCTGACCTTCACCATCGCTACGGGTAACGAGGATGACCGCAAGCTCGGGCAATGGACGCTGGAGGGCATTGCCGCGATCAGCCGCGAATTCCCGGATATCCAGATTATCCTCGGGCTGTCCAACATTTCGTTCGGGCTGAATGCCGCAGCGCGAGCAGTGCTGAATAGCGTGTTCCTGGATCACGCCGTGAAGGCCGGCATGACGGGCGCCATCGTGCATGTCAGCAAGATCCGGCCGTTGCACCTGATCGCAGCCGAGGAAATACAAGTCTGCGAGGACCTGATCTTCGACCGCCGCCGCGAGGGTTACGACCCATTGCAGAAGTTGCTGGAGATTTTCGCCGATCGCAAACTGGCCGATGCGGTCAAGAAGGTTCGCTCCGAGACAGTCGAGGGCCGGCTGAAGGACCGCATCATTGACGGCGACCGCAAGGGCTTGGGTGACGAGCTTGACGAAGCGATGAAGAAGATGCCGCCGCTCGACATCATCAACAACATCCTGCTCGATGGCATGAAAGTCGTGGGCGAGTTGTTCGGCGCTGGCAAGATGCAGTTGCCGTTCGTGCTGCAATCGGCCGAAACAATGAAGGCGGCCGTGGCACACCTCGAGCCGCACATGGAACGGGTCGAGGGCCAGGAGAAAGGCACCATCGTGCTCGCTACCGTGAAGGGCGACGTGCACGACATCGGCAAGAATCTGGTCGATATCATCCTGACCAATAACGGCTACCGGGTCGTCAACCTTGGCATCAAGGTGCCGCTGGCCGACATGGTCGCTGCCGCCAAGGAACACCACGCCCATGCGATCGGCATGTCGGGCCTGTTGGTGAAATCGACGGTGGTCATGCGCGAAAACCTTGAGGAGATGACGCGCCAGGGATTGGAGATACCCGTCATGCTCGGCGGCGCCGCCCTTACCCGTAACTATGTCGAAGACGACTGCGTCCGCGCCTATGCCTGCGGACGGGTGGCCTACGCGCGCGACGCGTTCGACGGGTTGCATTTGATGGACCGGGTAACCGGCAACGCGTTCGACGATTACCTCGCCGTTGTGCAATCCAAACGTGCTGGAAAGGCGCGCAACACCAGCCGCACGCTGGGCCAGGCCGACAAGGCGGCATTCCGCCCGGTCGATGTGGCCGAAGTTCGCGCTCGAAGGCAGCGCCTAACCCACGATGTGGCGCCTTTCATACCGCCATTTTGGGGCGCCAAGATGCTTGAAAGCACACCTAAGGCTGTTCTGCCGTTTCTGAACGAGCGCAGCCTGTATCAATTCCAGTGGGGCTTTCGTAAGCAGGGCCGCTCTCTCGACGACTTTCTCGGTTGGGCAAAGCAGGAGTTGCGCCCGATCATGAAGCGGATGTTTGCACTTTGTGAGTCCGACTCCATTCTGCGGCCACAGGCGATCTACGGCTACTGGAAGGCCGCGGGCCAGGGTAATGACCTCGTCATCTTCGACGAGGATGGCACAACCGAACTCACCCGGTTCAGCCTACCCCGTCAGCCCAAAGAGGATGGCGAGTGCATCGCCGATTTCTTCCGCGACATCGATGATGAGCAGCGCGACGTGATCGGCCTGCAGGTCGTGACCGTCGGCCAGAAAGCCTCCGACACCGCAAGGGTCTGGTTCGAAGATAACCGCTACCAGGATTATCTGTATCTTCACGGATTGTCGGTCGAGATGGCTGAGGCTATGGCCGAGTACACGCATAAGCGTATCCGCGCGGAATGCGGCTTTGCTGGGGAGGACGATCGCGACATGGAAAAGATGCTGGCGCAAGGCTACCGCGGCAGCCGCTATAGCTTCGGCTACCCGGCCTGCCCGAAGCTGGAGGACCAAGTGCCGCTTTTGCACCTGCTGGGCGCGGACCGCATTGGGGTCGACATCAGCGACGAATGGCAGCTTCACCCGGAGCAGAGCACCAGCGCGATCGTGGTGCTCAATCCGAACGCCAAATATTTCTCCGTCTGAGAAGCGAGACAGCCCGGAGTGCACGGAATGTCGCTACGGCTTGCGATCGGCGCTATCATCGTTGCCTCCGCAGCGCATATCGCCGTCTCGCAGCCGGTCGCGCTCTCGCTCGGCCCGCGGATGGGCCATGGCTTCACCCTGCTCGGGATCAATCTTGCCTCGGCCGAATTCGGCATCTCGGGCATGGAACACGGCGCGACCAACCCGGGCCGTTACGGCAGCGACTATACGTACCCAACGAACGCCGAGGTGGACGATTATGCAGCCTTGGGGCTGAACATCGCCCGTGTCCCGTTTTCGTGGGAACGGATGCAACCCGTGATGTGTGGCCCACTCGACCCGATCGAGTTGGGCCGGATGGACGATCTGGTGGCGCACGCCGCAACGCGTGGTTTCCACATCCTGCTGGATCCGCATAACTATGGCTACGGCTATGGGCACTTGGTTGGCAGCCAACAGACGCCGGACGCAGCCTTGGCCGATTTTTGGCGGCGCATGGCCCTGCACTATCGCATGTACCCGAACGTCTTGTTTGGATTGATGAACGAGCCGCACGATCAATCGCCACAGCAATGGCTGAGCGCCGCAAACGCCTCAATCGCCGCGATCAGGGCAGCCGGCGCCACCCAGGAGATCCTCGTTCCCGGCACCTTTCATGCAAACGGCGCATCCTGGGTGCGGCAGGGCAATAGCAGCGGCTTTGCCGATCACGTCGTCGATCCCGGCCACAACATGGCTTTCGAGGTGCACCAGTATCTTGACGCTGACCAAAGCGGCGGCAGCACGGTGCCTGTATCGCCGACGATCGGTGCGGACCGTCTAGCGCCCGTGACCGCGTGGGCGGAGGCGAACGGCCGCATGCTGTTCCTCGGCGAGTTCGGTGCGGGAACGGACGCGGCAAGCCTTCAGGCCATGCGGAACCAGTTGGGGTTCATGCAGGCACACTCAGACGTTTGGCAGGGTGGGACGATCTGGGGCGGAGGTCCCTGGTGGCCCAAAGACTATCCGTGGGCGACTGACACCAGCAACGGTCAGATCAGCCCCCAAACGAGGGTTTTGCTGGAGTTTTTGCCGGGACGCTGAACCCGCTCCGGCCTATCCGGCATAGCGTTCGGCTATTCCAGGTACTTTGCCGGTGGCTCGTTGCGGCCATAAACGGGGTGGGACAGAAACTCTTTCTCACCCCAGGTCCAGAATTGGCTGACATTGGGGTAGGTCTTGATGACGGCATTGACCAACACCCCGTCTTTCTTCTCCACCCTGCGGATATACACGTCGCCAACGACGTTGCCGTAGCTGTCGAATTTCACCGGCCCGCGGACGGTATCCGGCACCACCGCCGCCTTCAGCGCCTGCATCAGCCTGCCGCGGTCCTCCGTCCCGCCGTCCACGGTCTGCAGCGCGTGGTCCAGCACGGCCATGCAACTGTTGCTCGCGGCGGCGTAGAAGCCTGGAACTGCGTTGTACTCCTGCTTCATCGCGGCAACGAACTTCACATTGGCCGGATTGTCGAGTTGCGCCGAATACCAGCATGCCGAAACCATGCCGACTGCCGCCGGGCCCATTTGTTCGAGCAGGCTTTCATCCACCATGGTCATGCCGCCGAGCATCTTCACCTGATCGCCGAAGCCATATTCCTGCGCCTGCTTGAAGAACCGGAATCCGTTCGACCCGGCGAGCGCCATATAGATCGCGTCGATGTCGGGTTTGATCTGCGCCAGATAGGTCGCGTAATCAATCGAGTTCAGCGCCGGAAATAGCTTCTGCACGATCCGGCCGCCCTCCTGCTCGAACAGGCGCTGGAACCCGGCGACCTGCTCATGCCCGTAGGCGTTGTCTTCCCCCAGGGTCGCCATGCGCTTGTAGCCGAGTTCATTGTGGGCATAATCGGCCATCGGATAGCTGCACTGCGCAGAACTGGATGTCACGCGCACGAACCACGGGTTGGCAAGCCGCTGCGTCATATCCTCGGCCGCGGCGACGGCGATAGTCGGGAGGGACTGCGCCCGGATGTAGTCTTCGATCGCCAGCGCCTCATTCGCGCCAAGCGGGCCGACGATGACATCCACCTTGTTGCGTTCCGCCAATTCGATCGTCTTGGTGCGCGTCGTGGCAGGCAGGCCGTTCGTGTCCGCGAGGAACACCTGCACTGGCCGTCCCGCCAGCATGTTGCCGCGTTCCTTGAGGTAAATCGCCAACCCGCGCTGCATCTGGATGCCGCCGCTGGCCAATGGCCCGGTGAGTGCCGTCAGGAAGCCGATGCGGATCGGCTCGGCGCTGGCTGCGCGGACTCGCCGGCTGCCGATAAGGGCGGCGGTGAGGCCGGCCACCAGAGGCCGCCGTGCGATGGCGATGGCGTTGTCAGGTGGCAAGGTTCGTTCCCCGATGGATCGATTTCGATCCTTTATCTTGCGTAAACCTGACCACGGGCAGCCTTATTGCGTCAACCGGAATGCGGCGACCGCGCCCAGCGCCCGAAACGCGATTTCGGCGCTTCCGGCTGCTTGCCGGGCCACTTGAGCGCTTCTAGGCTCGATAGAAATCGCCTGTCCGGGAGAGGCCGATGATCACCTTCAATCTCACCGCCGAGCAGCGGTTCGACCCCAAGAAGCACGTCGAGAACATCCTCGGCCGGACTAGCGACGGCGACTTTACCGTTGCCTGTTGGGAGCCGGGACAGGTCAGCCCGCACCATTGCCACCCGCACGCAACCGAAATCTATTTCTGTTACGAGGGCGGCGGCACGATGCGGACGCCTAAAGGTTCGGTGGCCGTTGTGCCTGGCGCTTTCTGCGTCCACCCACCCGGCGAAGTACACGAATACATCAATGGGAGCGGGCGTTCATTGCTGTTCCGTGTGCGCTACGGCGCCGACATGGAAACGCGCGTGCTGGAATGGCCCAGCAACCCGGAGTTTACCATGTCAGCCGAGGACGTCGCCTACTACCGGCAGCATCCGGCGGGTTACTAGACGAGCCGCGCCGGCTCACCGGATCAGCTTCTCCTCGATCCAGTCCCACATCGCATGAACGCCGATGCTGACATTATCGATCTGGCAATGATGATATCCGCCTTCCTCCCGCGTAAACAGCCGGAAGGTCTTGTCGGCCGATCCCACCGCATCGAAGCATTGCTGGGCGATGGGCAGCGGGATCTGCTCGTCACCCTCGCCATGCACCATCAGGAACGGGCACGTCATCTGTTGCACGATGCCGTCCAGCTTGAAGGCTTCCAGGCGCTGCATCGCCTCCTCACGCGTGGCCACGCCGAAGACCCATAACAGATGCTGCCACGGCACCGACAGCGACGGCGTGCCGCTCTGCGCCAGGCGATCGAAGCGGCCCTGCCAGGTGGCCTGGTAGTCCCACTGGGCGCCCCAAGCGACGCAGCAGGCGAACCGTTGTTCGAGCGCGGCTGCGCGCGGAGCGTAGTATCCGCCTAAGCTGAGCGCCATCACGCCGATCCGTCCGGCGTCGATCTCCGGCCGCGCGGCGAGGTAGTCGAACGCCGCCGTGGCATAGCGTTCCGTCTCCGGAATCAGCGGCATGTCGCGAAACCGGATGCTTTCGCCGTTGCCGGGTCCATCGACGATCAGGCAGGCGATGCCGCGGGCGACGAGGTCCGGGATACCCTTGAAATACTGGATCTCCTTGGTGACGTCGAAGCCGTCGAAGTAGATCATCGCGGGTGCCGGGCCGGGTGCCGCACCCTGCGCATGCACCAGGATCGCCGGCAGGCTGCCCCCTGCATACGGCACCTCGACATGCTCGATGCGGGGCGAGCCGACGAGTGCCGCCGCCTCCCGGAAACACGTCACGCCGCGCATGTAGGCGGCGTTGCTGTCGGCGGTCTTGGGCTGCAGAAAACGCTCGCCGACATGGTAGTAATTGGCGGCCCGGCGGAGATACGCGGCAGCGCTGCGGGCGTGCCCGGCGGCGAGCCGGGCACGCCCGGCATCTTCCGCCTGGCGCGCTTCGGCCGCCCACTCGGCGAACCAGGCCTGGTCGTCGCCCTCGCGGCCCCGCAACCGAAGGCCGATGCGATGCACCTCGCCGATTTCGGCCCCACCCCAAGGCGCACTGTTCAGCCCGATCAGGACGCCATGCGACCAGCGATAATCATCGGGAAAATACCGGAATGACAGATCGTCCGATGCGGCCTCGGGCATGCGCGTTTCCTCGTTTTTGGGAACGTCATGACACTACAGCCGGGGAGAAACAATCACCGGGTCGGGATTGAGGCCGTGCCGGTCAGTCGAACACGATCCGTGGCCCAGCCTGCACAGGCGCGTCCAGCTTCGCCCACAGTCGCGCAGCCAATACCGCATAGGCGTGGCCTGCCGGGCTGTCGGGCGCCGCCGCCGCGATCGGCTTGCCGGCATCCCCGCTCTCCCGGATGTCGAGCAGCAGCGGGATTTCGCCCAGGAATTCGACGCCTAGGCGTTCCGCCTCGCGCCGTGCGCCGCCGTGGCCGAACAGCTCAGCACGGTGCCCGCAATTGGGGCAGCAGAAGTAGCTCATGTTCTCAATCAGCCCGAGCACGGGCACTTTCGTCTTCTCGAACATCCGCACGCCGCGCCTGGCATCGGCCAACGCCACATCCTGCGGTGTCGAGACGATCAATGCGCCGGACAGCTTCAGCTTCTGCGCCACCGTTAGCTGCGCGTCGCCCGTGCCCGGCGGCATGTCGAGGATCATGATATCCAGCGGCCCCCATTCCACCTGACCCAGCAACTGCTGGATCGCACCCATCACCATCGGGCCGCGCCATACCATCGCCGTCTCCGGATCCACCAGCAGGCCGATCGACATGGCCCGTAAGCCCCACACCTCGATCGGCAGCATGCGGTCCCCGCGGATTTCCGGCTTGCGGTGCACCCCCAGCATCTGCGGGAGGCTGGGACCGTAGATATCCACATCCAGTAATCCGACGCGGTGTCCCGCCTGGGCCAGTGCCACGGCGAGGTTGACGGCCGTGGTGGACTTGCCGACGCCCCCCTTTCCGGACGCGACAGCGACGATGTGCTTCACATCCGGCAACAGCACGTCGGACGCGGGCGGTGGGGGCGGCGCCGGAGCCGCGCGGTGTGCGGTAAGGGTGGCCGAAGCGTTTAGCACCCCGGGAAGTGCCGCCAGCAGCGCCTGCGCCCTGGCGCGCACCCCTTCCATCGCGGGAGCGGTCTGCCGGTCAGCCCTGAGCGCGAGATGGATGAGGCCGTTCTTCACCGTCAGGCTGTCCACCAATCCTGCCGCGACGATGTCCCTTCCGGATACCGGGTCTGGCAGGCTGCGCAGCGCTTGGGTCGCGGTCGCCTCATCGGTTTCGGCCATGCGCTTGCAAACCCCCTAGGGAACGTCATTATCAAAGCCTAGCCCGTGTATCGGTCAGGCAGCGTCGGATATGGCGCTAGGGGGCAGCGATGCCAACGCCGCCAGGCCGAACCGTTTAGGAGCGTGGCAGACACATGCCTTGGAATTCAGGCGGCAATGACCCGACCCCCGGGCCGTGGGGCTCGCCCGGCGGGCGCCCTGGCAACGGTAAAAAGCCGGAGAACCGCGGCCCATGGGGCGGCGGCGGCGGTGGTGGTGGCGGCCCGCCAAACCTGCCGGATCTCGACCAGCTTATTGCCCGGGTCAACGCGACGCTGCGTGGTTTCCTGCCCAATGGCGGAGGCATGCGATCCGGCCGCCCACCGAGCCTGCCGCGCGCCGGGGGCCGCGGGCTGGCACTGCTTGGCTTGCTCGTGGTCGCGATTTGGCTTTGCACCGGGTTCTACCGCGTGCAGCCCGACGAAGAGGGCGTCGTACTCCGCTTTGGCGGCTTCAACCGCACCGCCCTGCCCGGCCTAAACTATCATATTCCGTGGCCGGTCGAAGCCGCAGTGACGCCGAGCGTCACCCGGATCAATCGCGTCCAGGTTGGGTTTCAGCCGAGTTCCGACCAGCCGATGCTGCGGATGACGGCGCGTGGCCTCGTGTCCGATTCCGGGTCAGGCGATGCAACGCTCAGCATTCCCGCCGAAAGCCTGATGCTGACTGGCGACGAGAACATCATCGACATCGACTTCGCCGTGTTCTGGCGGGTGCGCGATGCCGGCGACTACCTGTTCAACACCCGGCACCCTGACGACACCGTCAAGCAGGTGGCAGAGAGCGTGATGCGGGAGGTCATTGGCCATACCCCGATCCAACCCGCGCTGACCGAGGCGCGCGCCAGCATCGAGCAGGACACCCGTACCGGAATGCAGGCCATCCTCGACCAGTATAAGGCAGGCGTGGAGATCACGCAGGTGCAGTTGCAGAAGGTCGATCCGCCATCCGAGGTGATCGAGAGTTTCCGCGATGTGCAGCGCGCCAACACGGACGCTGAAACCATGCGGAACCAGGCCGAGAGCTATCGCAACGACATCGTGCCGCGGGCCCGCGGTGACGCCAGCCGGCTCACGGCGGAGGCTGACGGTGCGCGGCAGGCGAGCATCGCAGAGGCAAGCGGCCAGGCGCAGCGCTTTGCCAGCGTCTATGCCGCTTACCAGGCCGCCAAGGACGTGACACTTCGCCGGCTTTATATCGAGACCATGCAGTCGATCGTCTCGCGCACGCCAACGACGGTGCTGGACGCCGGGGGCCATTCGCCCTTGCCGTTGCTGAACCTCGATGGCTCGACGCCGGCGTCGCCGGCATCCCCTCCGCCGGCTTCGACGCAGCCACCACCGTTCTCCTCGGCGCCCACGGTGCCAGGGCCATCCGCCTCTGCGATGGGGACCGTGCAATGATGCGCAACTCTGCGATCGGTGCGCTGGTCGCCGCGGTCATTATCCTGATCGCTGCGTCGTCCACCCTGTTCACCGTCAACCAGACGGAGCAGGTGCTGATCACCCAGTTCGGGCAGCCGATCCGGATCATCACGGCGCCGGGTCTGCACGTGAAGGTGCCCTTCATCCAGACGGTGATCACCTTCGACCGCCGCCTGCTCGACTACTCGACACCCGGTGAGGAGGTGATCCTCAGCGACCAGAGACGGTTGATCGTGGACAGCTTCACCCGCTTCCACATCACCGATCCGCTGCAGTACTATCAGGCTGTCGGCGCGCAGGAAGACGCGATCCGCGCCCGACTGAATTCCGTGGTGACCTCGGCGCTACGCCGGGTGTTGGGCAATGAGACGCTTCTGGCGGTGCTGTCAGCCGATCGCGGGCACATCATGAGCCTGATCCGCGACCAGGTGAATAACGAGATGCACGGCTTCGGCGTCGCGATCGAGGACGTGAGGATCCGCCGGGCCGACCTGCCGGAGGGCAACACGCAAGCCATTCTCGCGCGCATGAAGTCCGAACGGCAACGCGCCGCCAGCCAAGCACGTGCCGAGGGCGCTGAAGCATCCGCCAAGATCCGTGCGGACGCCGAGCGGGATAGAACGGTCCTGCTGGCGGACGCCAAGGCCACTGCCGACAAGTTGCGCGGCCAGGGTGAGGCGACGGCCATCGCGACCTATGCCAGCGCCTTTGGAAAGGACCCGCATTTCTTCACCATTTGGCGAACGCTGCAGGCCTACCGTGAGGGTCTCGCCGGGGGGCAGACACGCATCGTCATGTCCACCGATGATGATTTCTTCAAGCTTTTGAAGCAGGAACCGGCTGCCACGACGCCCTAAGACACCAGGACAGGCAGTTTTCAAGCGCGTGCGGCGCACCACCTATATTCTTGCCGTGCCGCTCACCGCATGAGCATCATTACGACCGGACCTAGGGGTTTGCCTACCATGCGCCTGCTCTCCTTGCGCGCTGCGGCGCTGGCCACCGCGCTTACACCCGTCGCCCTTCCTGCTGCGCTGCTTGCGCCCATCGTCATGCCTTCGGTCGCCCAGGCCCGCGGCGCTCCTGATAGTTTCGCCGATCTCGCAGCGTCGCTGCTGCCGGCAGTGGTGAACATCTCCTCGCAGCAGGCGGTGCAGGCCAAAGCGGACCGGCCTGCGGGACCAGACGAGCCGCAATTCCCGCAGGGCTCGCCCTTTGAACAGTTTTTCCATGACTTCATGGAGCGTCATGGCCAGCCCGGCGGCGGGGGGAACGGCCCGCAGCAAGGTGATAATGGCGGCGGCGACCAGCCGAGGCGAGGCGTCGCGCTCGGCTCCGGCTTCATCATCGATCCAGCCGGCTTTATCGTCACCAACAACCACGTCATCGAAGGCGCAGACGAGATCACCGTCACGCTGCACGATGGCACTTCGTTGAAGGCGAAGCTGATCGGGCATGACGACCGGACAGACGTGGCGTTGCTGAAGGTCGAGAGCGACAAACCTCTTCCGGCAGTGCCGTTCGCCGACAGCGATACATCCCGCGTGGGCGACTGGGTCCTGGCGATCGGCAACCCATTCGGCCTCGGGGGCACCGTCACAGCGGGTATTGTGAGCGCCCGCGGCCGTGACATCCGGCAAGGCCCGTACGACGACTTCATCCAGACCGACGCGGCAATCAACCGTGGCAACTCGGGTGGTCCGCTGTTCAACATGGACGGCCAGGTCATCGGCATCAACACGGCCATCTACTCGCCCTCCGGTGGGTCGATCGGCATCGGGTTCTCGATTCCTTCGAACATGGCCAAGCAGGTCGTGGCGCAGTTGAAGGATTACGGCCGTGCCAAGCGCGGTTGGCTGGGCGTGCAGATACAGCAGGTGACCCCCGACATCGCCGAAGGCCTTGGTCTGAAGCCGGCGCGCGGCGCCATGGTTGCCAGCGTGACCGACGATGGCCCAGCGGCAAAGGCAGCGATCCACGGCGGCGACGTCATCCTGAAATTCAACGGTGCCGACGTGAAGGAGATGCGCACACTGCCGCGCATCGTGGCAGAGACGGACATTGGCAGGTCGGTGCCCGTCATCCTCTGGCGCGATGGCAAGGAAGTGACGGTGCAAGCGTCCATCGCCGAATTGCCGGATGAGGTTCAGCAAGCCAGTGCCACGCCAGCGCCGGCCCCGAAGCCCTCCAGCTCGGCGGTTGGTATCTCGGGCTTGGGCATGAAGGTGGCGCCGATCACCGACGATTTGCGCAGTAAATACTCGCTCGGCGCCGACCAGAAGGGCGTTGTGATCACCGACGTGACCAACAACGGCGCGGCCGCTGGCCGTGGGCTCAAAGCTGGTGACGTGGTGGTCGAAGTGCAGCAGGAAAACGTATCCAGCCCGCAGGATGTGCAGGACCGCGTGGAAAAATACCGCAAGATGAGCCGTAAGACGGTTCTCATGCTGGTTCAGAACAGCGACGGGATGCGCTGGGTGCCGTTGCCATTGGCCGCAGACAACAAGGGCGGCTAACGGCGCGATTTGTCCTATCCGGCAGGCCGTGCCGGCGGCTCGGGCTTGTAAGCGACGCGCTGGCCCTGGTCGGGCTTGGCCTAGGAGCTGACGGCAGCCGCCAGTTGGACGCCGGACAGCCAAGCGCACTCCACCCGCGGCCCGAGCAGCCAATCGCCGCAGACTCCAAGGCGCCGTGAGGGGTTCCATAAGCAGCCCTCGCCGGCCGCGCCCGACCTTGCGTAGCGCCAGCGATGGGCGGCCACGGCGAGTGTGGGCGGCAGCTTGGTCCCGATCCTCGCTTCGAACGCAGCAAGCAGGGCGGCAATGATCGCGTCCGGCGCTGCCTCCAAGTGCTCTTTGGACCAGCCAGGCCCGGCCTGAATCACCCAGCTTTCTGGGCCGCTGCGGGCAGGTTTGGCGGAATTGCGGGCGGCCCAGCCAATGATGCCTTGCTCGCGCATGATGTCGGCCACCTCAGGCAGAGCCGAGGCGAAGGCCACCAAGACCGTCCAGCACGGCTGCGCCGGGGTTGCGGCTGCGCGGGCGGCCATCGCAGCATCGCATCCGGTCAACAGCGGCAGGGCATTCTCCGACGGCACGGCCAGCAGGGCTGCATCGAACGCGGAGTCTGCCACACGCCACGATCCATCCTGCGACACCAGGGCATTGACCTGCACGTCCCAGTCTATGTCCAACTTCTCCGCCATAAGCTTGACGGGTGCGTTCATCCCAGGTGTGCCGACCCAGGCGTCTGGACCAGCCGCCAACCACGGCGTCACGATCCCCGCAGCCTGCCACTCCGCGACCTGGCGCCGAAACGCCGGGTCGCGGGCGGTGAAGTATTGCGCACCGTGGTCGAAGCTGGCCTCACCGGCCGGGGTGCTGACCCGGCGTGTGGACATCCGGCCGCCGGCCCGGCGCCCCTTGTCGTACAGCTTTACGGAGTGCCCGGCCCGGATGAGCGCGGTCGCGCAAGCCAGTCCCGCCATTCCGGCGCCGATGATCGCGATGTTCATGGCCTGAAGATCGTGCCGCAGCTGCGTATAACCAGGCGGCTCAGCGCTCCCGTGAGCGGCGAGCTTCGTAAGCTTTCAGGTGCAAGTAGGCGATCTGCAAGTAGGGTGAAGCGCCTGCTTCGCCACGGCGGAGCAGGTCGCCTACCACGTGGTCCGCTTCAACCGCGTTGCCACGCTCCACATCGCGCAGCATCGACGCGGTCAAGGGCGACCCGACCGTGGTCATCACTCCGCGCAGCCGCTCCATTGCGGCGACGCGCGGTGGGAAACCGCAGCGCGTCGCGATGGCGATACATTCCTCGGCGATCCCAAGCGATACCTCGGTGCCGCCCGCAGCCACCACATCCCCGATCGCCGACCGCATCAAGCAGGTGGTGGAGGCGATGGTGGTGATGAACACCCACTTCTCCCACATCTCCTGCATGATCGTTTCAGACAGGCGCCCGCCGCACGGGGCCAGTGCCGTGGCCAGCGCGCTGGCGGCGTCCGAAGGCAGGCCGTTTCGCTCACCGAGCGACAGCGTCTGCATATCGCCGAATTGCCGCACCGTTCCGTCGGCCTCCAGCGTTGTCGAAATCTGACACTGACCGCCCAGCACGGCGGCTTCGCCGAAGCGCTCGACCAGCGTGCCGATGTGGCTGATCCCGTTCAACAGCGGCAAGATCTTGGTTTGCGGGCCGACCGCAGGCGCGAAGGATGCAATGGCGTCGGTGAGATCGAACGCCTTGCAGCTCAGGAGCACCACGTCGAACGGCCCAGGGATCTTGCCCGCCTGCACCGTCGGCGGGGAGGGCAGCGTGAGGTCGCCGCGGGGGCTTCGCAGCACCAGCCCAGCCTCGGCCAATTGCACAGCGCGGCGGGGCCGCACCAGAAACGTAACGTCCTCACCGGCGGCAAGCATGCGGCCGCCGAAATAGCCGCCGATCGCCCCCGCGCCGACCACCAGAATGCTTTGTTTCATCGTCCGCTCCGATCGAACCAGGTTCCAGCGCGGATCGCACCGGCGGTGACGCCCCCATACAGCACCATCCCGAGTGCGAGGGCCGCAAACAAGCCCCAAAGCGACCCGGTGAGGTGCAGCATGAGCCATCCGCCGCCAATGCCGGTAATCAGGCGCACTGCACCCGCGGTCAGCGGCCAGGCGAGCCGGCCGGCGCCCTGGGATGCGAAGTAGAGCGCCAGCCCGCCACCGAAGAACCCGTAGGCGGGGCCGACACTGCGCAGGTAGGCGGAGCCGGATGCGAGCATCGCCGGGTCATGCCCGAACAGACCGAGCCACGCCGCCGGGTAGGCCGCCGCAGCCAGTCCGATCGCTTCCGTGCCGGCGAACGCCAGCGCCGCCCCTGCCCAGGCGATGTTGACCGCCCGGGCTCGCTGCCCGGCGCCGATATTGGTGCCGACCATCGCCACAAGCGGAGCGCCCAGCCCGAATACCAGGGGGATGAGCAGGTATTCCAGCCGTGCCCCGGTGCCATACCCAGCCAGCGCGTCGGCGCCCGCCACCTGCCCTACCATCGCCGTCGTCAGCCAGACGGTCAGGTTGGTCTGCACCGAATTAAGGGTTGAGACCGCCCCGACGACTAGAATCTCGCTGAACATCCGCCAGCGCAGCCGGGCCATCCGGAACCGCACGCCGGCGCGGCCGGCCAGCACGTACCAGCCCAGCACCAGCGATCCCCCGGCATAGAACACGGCCAGCGCCGCGCCGCCGCCCGCCACGCCGAGGCCGGCGAGCGGGCCAAAACCGAAGATCAGGCAAGGCGACAACGGAATGAGCAGGGCCACGCCGACGCAGGTGACCACGGCCGGAAACAGCATATTGCCGGTCCCGCGGATGATGCTTGCCAGCGCATTCATCAACCAAAGCAGCACGTTGGCCGCGAATACCACGTTCGAGTAAGCGAGCGCCGCCGCGAGCGAGCCTTCCGATCCGCCCAGTGCGCGATACAGCGACGGCCCGGATGCCAGCACCAGTGCGCTGAAGACCGCCCCGAGAGCGACGTTGATGAGCAGCGCGTGCAACACCAGTGCGTCCGCGTCGTCATTGCGCCGCGACCCGAGCGCACGGGCGATGGCCGAGGAGATGCCGCCGCCCATTGCCCCGGCCGAGATCATCGTCATCAGCATCACGCCCGGGAATACCAGCGCCATTCCCGCCAGCGCCTGCGTCCCCAGGCGCGAGACGAACCAGGTTTCGATCAACCCGCTGGCCGACTGCGCCAGCATGACCAGCACGTTGGGCCATGACAGGCGCAGCAACGTGGCCATGATCGGCCCGTGCAGCAGCAACCGCGTGCGCGGGCTCATCACGGGCGGGTTCAACATGACGTTCACGGTATGCTGCTCGAGGGTGGAGCAAACACGAGGCACGTCGTGCTGGCCGTCGCACACAGCCGCCCGGCCGCATCGGTCGCCCGCCCCTCCGCAACCGCGACCTGACGGCCGGCATGGACGACTTGCCCGTTGCCGGTGATCAGCCCGCTCGCGGCAGTCACCGCCCGCAGGTAGTTCACCTTGAGTTCGAGCGTGGTGTAGCTCTGCCCGGCCGGGATCACCGAATGGACCGCACAGCCCATGACCGAGTCGAGCAGGGTCGCCATCATGCCGCCATGCATGGTGCCGCCCGGGTTGTTCAGGTGTCCGCCCGGAGGCAGCGTCATCGCGACGCGCCCGGCCGACACGTCGGCGAAGCCGATGCCCAGCAGGGCCGCGAACGGCGCCCGGGGCAGACGGCCCTCCTTCGCGGCACGTAGGAAGTCGATCCCCGGCATTCCGCGGGCGGCGCTTGCAACCTCCCGCGGGTCTGACCATTCCACCACATGCTCGCCGGCATCCCGATCGGCCGGGCGGGCGCCAGCCGCGACGTCAAACACCAGCAAGGTGCTACTGGCGGTGGCATAAAGCCGCCCGTCCGCACCGGTGATGCGCGCCTCTGACACGCCCACCTGGCGGCCGGTATGGATGGCGACACCCTCGCCCATCACCTCGCCGGTCGCTTCAGTCAGCCCGCGCAGGTAGTTCACCTTGATCTCGAGCGTGGTGCAGGTGCGCCCTGCCGGCAGCATGGACCAGACCGCGCACGCCATCAGCGTATCCAGCAGCGTGGCGATGATGCCGCCATGCACGCCGCCAAGCGGATTATAGTGATACTCGGCCGGCCGGAGCGACATCCGCACCCGGCCCGGCTCGACCGAGACAAGCCTCGTTCCGATCAGCAAGGAGGCCGCAGGCGGCGGCCGTTCACCCGACGCCAGCGCTTGCAAACTCTCCAGGCCGGACATCGACGGCTCGGGCGGCGTTTGGCTATCCCACCGCACGACCCGGCGGCGAAGTTCAGGCTGGCTCATGGATGATGGCCTTTCTGCCTTTGGTTCAGGCGGGCGTGTCTCGCCGGCGCCAAACCTTGAAATCGGGCCCGTCCAGCGGAAGCCCGGTGACCCGGTCCACCAGCACCGGGTCAGCCGGACGCCCCGTCTCGGCATGGACCATCTGCACGGCCGGCCCTTCCGGCGCGAAATGCCGGTTGCCCCAGGCCATCAGGCTCAGCATGACCGGGCGAAAATCCCGCCCTCGCTCGGTCAGCACATATTCGTCCCGCGGCGGACGCTCACAGTATTGCCGCCGTTCCAGCAACCCGGCTGCGACGAGCGCCTTCAGCCGCCGGGTCAGGATGTTGGGGGCCACGCCAAGAGCGTCGCGAAACTCGTCGAAGCGCGTCCGGCCGTTGAAAGCCTCCCGCAAGACCAGAATACTCCACCACTCGCCCACATGCTCGAGGCTCCGGGCGATCGGACAGGGCATCGTGCTGAACGAGGTGCGTTGCATCCGCTGTGAGTATCATCATGAAAGTTTCCCGTCAATGCGGGTGCTATCCAGCGATTGCTAACTTCGACCGCGAATGCTCCAAAGGCGTTCGCTTCACCCGGAGTCTGCCAGTTCGGTGCCAACCGCCGTCAAACCTTCGATCCGGATCAAAGGGCGCTCATTCGTCGCTCTCGTTTTGATGCCGGAAGCGCCGATCGCGGACTGGCTCGACGCGCTGACCAGCCAGATGGCCCGTTCACCCGCTTTCTTCGAGGGCCGCCCTGTGATCGTGGATCTGTCCGCGCTGACGGGGCAGGAGTCGGAGTTTGAGCGGCTCATCGCGATCCTGGAGAAGCGAGACATCCGGATCATCGGGGTGGAAGGGGCGCCACCGGGCTGGACGGACAGTGCCGTTTGGGGCCGTCCGCCGATCGCGACCAACGGCCGGGCAGACCGGTTCGTCGAGATCGTCGAAGAAAAGCCCGCGCCGCCCGAACCATCTTCGTTGACCCTGCGCGGCCCGATCCGATCCGGTCAGACCGTTCTGTTTGAGCGGGGGGATGTCACCGTCATCGGCTCCGTCTCATCTGGCGCCGAAGTCATTGCAGGGGGTTCCGTGCATATCTACGGGACATTGCGGGGGCGTGCGATCGCCGGCTTCGCCGGACAGCCAGATGCAGCCGTGTTCTGCACGCGCATGGAAGCCGAGCTTATCGCGATCAATGGCGTGTATAAGCTTGCCGATGACATGCCGGCGATGATGCGGGGTAAGCCGGTGCACGCATCTCTCAAGGGCGACTCGGTCGTCATCGCCATACTGAGCTGATTCGAACAGGGGGACAGGACATGGCGGAGGTGTTGGTCGTAACATCCGGCAAAGGCGGGGTGGGGAAGACAACGTCCACCGCTTCGCTGGGCGTGGCCTTGGCTCAGTCCGGCCAGAAAGTCGTGATCGTCGATTTCGACGTCGGCTTGCGCAACCTCGACCTCATCATGGGCGCTGAGCGGCGGGTCGTGTTCGACCTGATCAACGTCGTGCAAGGCGATGCCAAGCTGGCCCAGGCGCTGATCCGCGACAAACGTGTAGAAACGCTGTCTCTGTTGGCTGCTTCGCAGACCCGGGACAAGGACGCACTCAGCGAAGACGGCGTCGAGCGGGTCATTGGGGAGCTTCGCGAGAAATTCGATTGGGTCATCTGCGACAGCCCCGCTGGAATCGAGAAAGGCGCCGCGCTGGCGATGAAGTTCGCCGACCGGGCAGTGGTCGTGACGAACCCGGAAGTGTCATCGGTGCGTGACTCCGACCGCATCATCGGGCTGCTCGACAGCAAGACAATGAAAGCCGAGCGGGGCGAGCGGATGGAAAAGCATCTGTTGCTTACGCGGTATGACCCAGTCCGCGCCGAACGCGGCGATATGCTGAAGACCGACGACGTGCTGGAGATTCTGTCCATCCCGTTGCTCGGCATCATTCCGGACAGCGAGGAAGTGTTGAAGGCGTCCAACCTCGGTTCCCCCGTCACGCTCAGCAACCCGGCTTGCGCCCCGGCCCGCGCCTACTTCGATGCGGCGAAGCGGCTGCGTGGCGAGGTTGTGGCCATGACGGTGCACAGCGACAAAAGCGGGCTGCTGGGGCGGCTGTTCGGGCGGAAGGTCGCATGAGCCTGTTCAGCTTCTTCAACCGGCGCAACACCGCCCCGGTCGCCCGCGACCGGCTGCAGATCCTACTGGCGCACGAACGCGCTTTCGTCGGCGGCAACGATCTGGCCGCGACCTTGCAGGAGGAGATCCTGCAGGTCATCGCCAAGCACATCGCCATCGACCGCGACAAGGTGAAGGTGAGCCTGGAGCGCGGCAAGTCGGTGTCCACGCTGGAGATCGACGTGGAGATGCCGGACGACGAGCCGTTCCGGCACAGGCCGAGTTAATCCCTAGAGCAAGAGTGCCGCATAGGTGTCAGGCCTGAACCCGACGGTCAGCCTGTCGCCCGCCTCGAGCACCGGCCGCTTGATCATGGATGGCTGCGCCAGCATGAGCGCGATCGCTTTCGCCTCGTCCAACCCCGCTTTGCCCTGTTCCGGCAACTTGCGGAAGGTCGTGCCAGCCCGGTTGAGCAGCATATCCCACCCGGCCTCGTCAGCCCACTTCGCCAGCGTCGCCCGGTCGATCCCCGCCGTCTTGTAGTCGTGAAAGGCGTAGGCGACGCCGTGCTCGTCCAGCCAGGCGCGCGCCTTCTGCATCGTGGAGCAATTCTTGATGCCGTAGATGATCACCGGCACGCCGGCGGCCTCAGAAATGGATCGCCCGGCCATACGCGTCCAGCACCGCCTCGTGCATCGTTTCACTGACGGTCGGGTGCGGGAACACGGTGTGCATGAGGTCCGTCTCGGTCGTCTCCAGCGTGCGCGCGATCGCGTAACCCTGGATCATCTCGGTCACCTCGGCGCCGCACATATGCGCGCCCAGTAGCTCCCCCGTGCCGGCGTCGAATACGACCTTCACCATGCCCTCCGGCTCCCCCATGGAGATCGCCTTGCCGTTACCGATGAACGGGAAGCGGCCGACCTTCACCTCGTGCCCCTCGTCTTTCGCGCGCGCCTCTGTCAGCCCGACAGAGGCGACCTGCGGCCGGCAATAGGTGCAGCCGGGAATGTTGGTCCAGTCGATCGGGTGCACGTCGTTCAGCCCGGCGATCTTTTCGACGCACATGACACCCTCATGGCTCGCCTTGTGCGCCAGCCACGGCGCCCCGGCGATGTCGCCAATCGCGTACACGCCGGGTTCGCCGGTGCGGCAATACTCGTCGATCTTCACGTGCGTCCGGTCCACCACGATCTTGGTGCCCTCCAAACCGAGGTCCTCGACATTGCCGACGATGCCGGCGGCCGAGATGACGCGATCGACCGTGATTTCCTGCGTCTTGCCGGCGACGTCGATCGTGGCCGTGACGCTGTCCGCACCCTTCTTGGCGGCGGTGACCTTGGCGCCGGTGATGATCTTGATGCCCTGCTTCTCGAACGCCTTGCGCGCGAAGGCGCTGATCTCCGCATCCTCGACCGGCAGCACGCGGTCCAGCACCTCCACCACGGTCACCTCGGCGCCCATGTTGCGGTAGAACGAGGCGAACTCGATCCCGATCGCGCCGGAGCCGATCACCAGCAGCGACTTCGGCATGATCGGGGGCACCATCGCCTCGCGATATGACCAGATGAGCTTGCCATCCGTCTCCAGGCCCGGCAGTTGGCGTGCGCGTGCTCCCGTCGCGAGGATGATGTGCGGCGCCGTTAGCTTGCGGCCGCCGACATCAACCGTATTCTTACCCGCCAGCTTGCCCGTGCCGTCGATCACGGTGACCTTGTTCTTCTTCAGCAAGTGGCCGACGCCCGATGCCAATTGCTTGGAGATCGCGCGCGACCGCTTCACCACCGCCGGCAGATCGAACTTGATGTTGTCGGCGCTGAAGCCGAACTCCGGCAAATGGTGCAGCAGGTGGTTGATCTCGGACGACCGCAGCAACGCTTTGGTGGGAATGCAGCCCCAGTTAAGGCAGATGCCGCCGAGGTGCTCACGCTCGACGACCACGGTTTTCATGCCGAGTTGCGCCGCGCGGATCGCGGCCACATAGCCGCCGGGTCCGCCACCGATGACGATCAGATCGAATGTGTCAGCCATAGGAAGGGTTCTCTCCTAAAGCCCTCTCCCTCTGGGAGAGGGTTGGGTGAGGGGTTGTGCCCCGCGTATGCGGTGGGTCCCTCACCCCGGCCCTCTCTCGCAAGGAGAGGGAGACGCGTTAAAGCATCAGGCTCAGCGGGTCCTGCACGATGGCCTTGAAGGCGGCCATCCACTCTGCGGCGACGGCACCGTCGATGACCCGGTGATCCACCGAGAGCGTGCACGTCATCACCGTTGCGATCGCAAGCGCGTCGTCCTTGACCACGGGGCGCTTCTCGCCGGCGCCCACAGCCAGGATGCCGCCCTGCGGCGGGTTGATGATCGCGGAGAACGACTTCACGCCATACATGCCGAGGTTGGAAATCGAGAAGCCGCCACCCTGGAATTCCTCCGGCTTCAGCTTGCCGGCGCGGGCGCGGCCGGCCAAATCCTTCATCTCGTTACTGATCGTGGCAACGCCCTTCTGGTCCGCTCGTCGAATAATCGGCGTGATCAGCCCGCCATCGGTCGCCACCGCGATGCTGATGTCCACATCGTCGTACATGGCGATGCCGTCATCGGTCCAACTCGCATTGGCCGCGGGAACCCGGCGCAGCGCCGCCGCGGCAGCCTTGATCACCAGGTCGTTCACAGACAGCTTGAACGCCGTAGGGCCGTCCTTTGCCGACTTGGCGTTCAGCTCGGCGCGCAGCTTCATCAGCGCGTCGATCTCGATGTCCGCGGTGACGTAGAAATGCGGAATCTGCTGCTTCGCCTCGGTCAGCCGCCGGGCGATCACCTTGCGCATGTTGGTGTGCGGGACGAGCGTGTGAGCACCCGCGATCACCACCGGACGCGGCGCGGCGGCTGGCGCCGGAGCCGGGGCGGACGCCGGGGCCGGAGCCGCCTTGGCCGGCGTTGCCGGAGCGGGCTTTGCGCCACCCGCACGGGCTGCCTCGATATCGACCTTGATGATCCGGCCGTTCGGACCCGTGCCACGAATGCCGTCGAGCGAGAGACCCGCCTGCTGCGCCATGCGCCGGGCAAGCGGCGAGGCGAAGACGCGAGCGCCGTGATCATGCCCATTCGCAGCCGGCGCCGGAGCAGCCTGCTGCGTTGCGGCCGCCGGTGGCTTCGGCGAACTATCCGCAGTCTGCGGCGCTGCCGGCGCGGGCTCCGCCTTGGCGCCTGAGGGAGCGTCGGAGGGCACGCTCTCGCCCGCATCCACCAGGATCGCGATCGGGGCATTCACCTGCACCCCGGCTGTGCCGTCTGCAACCAGGATCTTGCCGAGCACGCCCTCATCGACCGCCTCGACCTCCATCGTGGCCTTGTCGGTCTCGATCTCGGCGATCACGTCGCCGGCGGTGACGGTGTCGCCTTCCTTTTTCAGCCAGCGCGCGAGCGTACCCTCCGTCATCGTCGGGGACAGTGCGGGCATCAGGATGTTCGTGGCCATCAGACGATCTTCTTCACGGCATCGACGACCCATTGCGGCTGCGGCAGGGCCAGTTTTTCCAGGTTGGCCGCATAGGGCAGCGGCACGTCCAGCCCGGCGACCCGCACCGGAGGCGCGTCCAGCCAGTCCCAGCAATGCTCCGTCACCTGCATCGCGATCTCCGCGCCAATGCCGGCGAAGGCCCAGCCTTCCTCGACGCTCACCACACGATTGGTCTTCTTCACGCTCTCGATGATGGTTGCCGTGTCGAGCGGCCGTAGGGAGCGCAGGTTGATCACCTCGGCGTCGATCCCCTGCTCCGCCAGCGCTTCGGCCGCCTTCAGCGCCACGCCAACCATGATGGAGAAAGCGACGATGGTGACATCCTTGCCTGAGCGTTCGATCTTCGCCTTGCCGATCGGGACGGTGAACTCCTCGTCGGTCGGGCAGTCGAAGGTCTGCCCGTAGAGGATTTCGTTCTCCAGGAACACGATCGGGTTCGGGTCGCGGATGGAGGTGCGCAGCAGGCCCTTGGCGTCGGCTGCCGACCAGGGTGCCACCACCTTCAGGCCGGGCACGTGGGCGTACCAGCTCGCGTAGCACTGGCTATGCTGGGCAGCGACGCGGCTGGCCGCGCCGTTGGGGCCGCGGAACACGATGGGGCAGCCCATCTGGCCGCCGGACATATACAGCGTCTTGGCGGCCGAGTTGATGATCTGGTCGATGGCCTGCATGGCGAAGTTGAACGTCATGAACTCGACGATCGGCCGCAGCCCGGCCA
>CAZZVB010000027.1:0-28662 GCA_964657445.1 uncultured Burkholderiaceae bacterium
CTATTCTGCCGCCAGCAAGCTCGCCGGGTCTGCGCCGACCCGGCTGTTCTCGTCGCCGGCGACGGCCCGGGCGAGGGTGAAGTCGTAATGGATCGACCGCAGCGAGGGCGCCGGCGAACCGGGAACGTCCGGCGCGGGCTGCACGATCAGCGAGTTGGACACGCCGAACACCGTGTCGGTATCGATATACTGGTCGTAGCCATAGTAGATCGACGTCACCAGCTCCCGGTAACCTACCGCGCCGATCAGAAAATGGGTGTGCGCCGGGCGGCAGCCGTGGCGACGCTGCGCCTGGATCATGCGGCCGACCGGGCCGTCCATCGGGATCATGTAGCCGAGCGGCAGGGTCGCGCGGAACCAGTAGCGGCCTTCCTCATCGGTGCGGAACTGGCCGCGCCAATCCATCGTCTTGGGATCAAGCGCTTGCAGGTCGTACGCGCCGTCCGGGTCGGTCTGCCAGACCTCGACGCTGGCGCCGGCGACGGGAGCCCCGGCTTCGTCCAACACGCGGCCGAACAGGCAGATCTCCTCGGTCTTCGGGTCGCTGGAGATTTGCGAGCCGAGGGGCAGCACCGGTGATTTCTCACGGTAGAACGGGCCGAGCAGGCTGGTTTCCGTCCCGACCGTCTCGGCGCGGCCGTCATGCAGGATGTTGACCATGCGCGACAGGCCGAGCGTGTCGGACAGCAGGATGAACTCCTGCCGGAAGGGCGTGCAGGCCTTGCCCACCTCGGTCATGAACTTGATGCCGTATAGCCATTCTTCCGGCTTCAGTGACACCTCCCGCGCGAAGGCGTGCAGGTGCTTGACCGCAGCGGCCATGATCTCGCGCAGGCGCGGATCCGGCGTGTCGGCCATCTGCGCCAGCGTCGCCTCGGTGACGGTGGTCTCGTTCAGGTCTTCCATCGTGGTCCTCCTGGTCAGGTTTGTGGTCAGGCTTCTTGGGCGACCGGGTTGCGCAGCGTGCCCACACCAGTGATCTCGACCTCGACGGTATCGCCTGGCTTCATCCACACCGGGGGATTGCGATAGGCGCCGACGCCGCCGGTGGTGCCGGTGATGATGACGTCGCCGGGCACCAGCTCGGTAAAGGTCGAGCAGTAGGCGATCAGCTTGGGGATCGTGAACACCAGGTCATCCACCGTGGCGCGCTGCATCTCTTCGCCGTTCAGCCGGGTGACAAGGCTGGCCTTGGTCACGTCGCCGGCTTCGTCGGGCGTCACCAGATAGGGGCCGAAGCCGCCGGTTGCGGGGAAGTTCTTGCCCGGGCCGAACTGGCTGCTGTGGCGCTGCCACTCGCGCACCGAGCCGTCATTGTAGCAGCTGTAGCCGGCGATCACGCTGGCGTAGTCGGCTTCCGCCACGTGCCGGGCCCTGTGGCCGATGACGACGGCCAGCTCACCCTCGAAATCCAGCGTTTCGGACGCGTTAGGCCGGATAATCGGCTCGCCATGGCCGATCTGCGTGTTGGCCCAGCGGGTGAAGATGGTCGGCTGAGTCGGCACCGGTCGGCCGCCTTCGACGATGTGGGTCAGGTAGTTGAGGCCGATGCAGATGATCTTGTCCGGGTCAGGGATCGGCGGCAGGTAGGTCACGCCCGTCAGCGCGTGGCGCGGCAGCCCGGCGGTGTCCTTGGTGATGGCTGCCAGGTTGCCGAGCGCCGCGCGCAGGGTCGGCGCCTTGCTGCCCAGATCGACCACCACGTCGCCCTCGACCACGCCCCATGACTTGGCGCCGCCATATTCGAAGCTCATTAGTTTCATGCGTAACTCCCCGTTCCGGCAAGCTGGTTCATAAGCGGTGCCGAAACAAGCACCACCGGCGTGACAAGCGCCCGCTTGAGGCTAGTCTATCCGAAACCAAAGGGGGAGGCCGTCATGACGGTGACAACGTCGATGCGAGCACTGTTGGATCGCCCGGGCTGCTTGGCTTTGCCCGGCGTGTTCGACGGCATCTCGGCCCGGGTGGCCAATGCCCAAGGGTTCGAGGCGCTGTACATGACGGGATATGGCGTCGTGGCCTCGGCCTTGGGCATCGCCGACGCCGGCACTGCAACCTTCACTGAGATGCTGGACCGGGTGCGCTGCGTCGCCGGGTCGGTCAGCGTGCCGTTCATCGCCGACGGGGATACTGGCTATGGCGGCCTGCTGAACGTGGACCGCACGGTGCGCGGTTACGCGGCGGCAGGCGCCGCCGGCATCCAGTTGGAAGACCAGGAGTTCCCCAAGAAGTGCGGCCATACCGAGTTCCGCCGGGTCATCCCGCTGGAAGATGCGGTGGACAAGGTCCGTGTTGCGGTGGCGGCACGGCCAAGCCGCGACTTCCTGATCGTGGCCCGCACCGATGCCCGCTACTCAGAAGGCATGGACGAGGCGCTGCGGCGGGGTGAGCGGTTCCTGGAGGCCGGCGCGGACGTGCTGTTCGTGGAAAGCCCGGAGACGCCGGAGGAACTGCGCCGCGTGGCGGAGACGTTCAAGGGTGCGGTGCTGCTGGCGAACATGGTGGAGGGCGGGCGGACGCCGTACCTGCCGGCCGCGGACTTGGGCGCGATGGGGTTCAAGATCGCGCTCTACCCCGGCAGCGGCTTCCTGACGGCGGCGGCGGCCTTGCAGACGGTGTACCGGCACTTGCGGTCGAAGGGTGTCGGCGCCGGGTCCGAAGCACCGATGATGCCCTTCTCCGAAATGAATGCGCTGATGGGGTTCCCCGCCGTGCATGAGTTCGAACGGAGGTGGGGCAAGCCACCGGTCCGGGTAGAGTGACATTTCGACCGCACACACGGGCTACGACATCGGAATGGCTGTGTTGTAGGGTGACGCAGTTCCACAATCGGCGCGCTAGACGCCAAACGGGAAGGAGAGCGGATCATGCGCTATTTTGTTAGGGTCATCAGTGCTCTGTGCCTGGCGGTCGGACTCCTGGCAGCGCGGCAGGCGGCGGCCGAAACGATCACCGTCACGCATTGGGGCGGCCAGTTCTATGGCGTGCCCTACGCGGTCGCCATGGAGAAGGGCTACTTCGCCAAGCACGGCGTGGACGTCACGGGCATCCTGACGGCTCCTGGCGGCGGCACCGCGGTCCGCAACACTCTGGCGGGGGGCCTACCGTTCGGGGAGGTTTCGTTGGCCGCAGCGGTGCAGGCGATCAATGCGGGGGCAAAGGTGGTCATCGTCGGCGCGGGCGCGCAGAGCGTCGCCGACCAGACCTGGGTGGTGAAAACCGACTCCCCACTGCACGGCATCAAGGACCTGCTGGGCAAGAAGATCGCCTATACCGCGCCCAATTCCGTCAGCAACATGATCATCCTGATGGCGCTCAAGGCCAGCGGCATGACGGCGCAGCAGGTGCATCTGCTGCCGGCGGGCGACCTCGGCGCCAACCTTTCCGCGGTGATGAGCGGCGCGGTCGATGCCGGGTTCTCCGACACGCTCACCTTGGCGCAGAACCCGACGCTGGTGCGCCCGGTGTTCTGGGTGAAGGACGTCATCTCGCCCCGCATGATGCAGACGGTGCTCATCACGACGACCGAGTTCGCCGCGGCACACCCGGAGACGGTCAAGGCCTTGATCGCCGGGCGGCGAGAGGGCCTGGCCTATGCGATGCAGCACCCGGACGAAGCGGCCGAGATCACGGCACGCGCTTACAACAACCCCGATGCGACGCTGCTGCGCGTCCATATGAAGGAGTTGGTAGCGGATAACTACTGGAGCGACGGCAAGCTCGACTTCGACGGCATGAACCACATGGTGGAGGGGCTGCAGATCACCGGGCAGCTCAAGGGCGATGTCGATTGGTCGCGCATGGTCGATCAGTCGTTCCTGCCGCCAGACCTGCACGCATCGCGCTGACGATGGCGGCGGCACCCCATGCCACGCTGCGAGGCGTCACCCGGCGGTTCGATGGGGCGCAGCCGATCCATGCGCTCGGGCCGATCGACCTCGACCTCGCGAAGGGTGAGTTCTTCTCCGTGGTGGGGCCGTCCGGCTGCGGCAAGTCCACGCTGCTCGACATACTGGCGGGGCTGAGCCGGCCGAGCACCGGCAGCGTCACCTTCGAGGGGCGCGATCTGGACGGCAAGGTTCCCGACGGCATCGGCGTGGTATTCCAGGAGGATGCGAGCTTCCCCTGGCTGACGGTACGCAACAACGTCGCCTTCGGCCTGCGCCGCAGCGGGCTTCCCGCGGCCGAGGTGAACCGCCGGGTCGATCACGCGGTCGGGTTCATGGGGCTGTCCCAGTTCGCCGGCCACTACCCGGCGCAGCTTTCCGGCGGGATGCGGCAGCGTGTCTGCATCGCCCGCACCCTGGTGCAGCAGCCGCGCCTGATCCTGCTGGACGAGCCGTTCGGCGCGCTGGACCAGCAGACCCGGCTGCTGATGGGAGACGAGTTGTTGCGGCTTTGGCGGGAGACAAACGCCACGGTGCTGCTGATCACTCACGCGTTGGACGAAGCCGCCATGCTGTCCGACCGGGTCGGGGTGATGAGTGCCCGGCCGGGGCGGTTCATCGACATGGTGGAGACAGGCTGGGGCCGTGACCGTGACAGCCGTGTTGTGTCGGACCCGGCGTTTGGCGGGCTTACGTCGCGGCTGTGGTCCTCGCTGCGGACCGAGTCGCTCAAGACCCTGGGCCGGGTGGCGTGACGCGCCGCCACGCAGTGCTGGCCACGCGCGTGGCCATCCTGGCGGGGGCACTGCTGCTGCTCGAGCTGATGTGCCGGACCGGCACGGTGGATCCAATGTCAGTGATCCCGCCGAGCGAGATGCTGGTGTCGATGGTGGAGCAAATCGCCTCCGGCGATGTTACGGACGCGATGACGCAGACCTTCTCGACGATCGGCGCGGCGTTCGTGCTGGCGGTGGCAGCGGGAACGATTGCGGGTAGCCTGCTGCATGCGGTGCCCAGGCTGCGTGCGGCGGTAAACCCAATCCTGGCGTCCTACTATTCGGTGCCGACATTCATCTTCTACCCATTGCTGGTGGCGCTGCTCGGGTTGGGAACGATGCCGTTGGTGGTGCTGGGCGTGCTTACGGCGACGCCGGCCGTCGTGATCAGCACGCTGGCCGGGCTGGACGGCGTGGCGCCCGTGATGCGCAAGGTGGCGCGGGTGCAGCGGTTGGGGCGGGCACGCACGCTGTGGTCGATCGTGCTGCCGGCGGCGCTGCCGTCGCTGTTCAGCGGTTTCAAGCTGGCGTTGAGCTACGCGCTGATCGGCGTGATCGCCGGCGAGTTCATCCTGTCCGGCAGCGGGCTGGGCTACGCGATTTCCTTTGCCTACCAGAGCTTCGACAACCGCGCGATGTATGGGCTGATGGCGTTCGTGCTGCTGGTTGCGGTCAGCGCCAACGCGTTGCTCTACATCTGGGAAAGCCGGCTTGCGATGCGGCGGTCCCGCGGGTGAGCGGGATCGCGTTGCCGGGCGAGCGGCCGAAGCGAACCCTCGCACGAGGCAGCCGCACACTGGACAGCCTGTTGGCGGTCGCCGTGGCGCTCATGCTGTGGGAGGCCGTCAGCCGCTGGACCTATGGCGTCGCGGTGTCCGCGCCGGTGGCGACCGTGCTGTATTTGGCCGATCTGCTCAGGTCGGGCTCGTTCTGGGGCCATGTTGGGGCGACAGCGGGCGCGTTCCTGCTGGCGTTCGTGCTGTCGGCGGCAATTGGGCTGGTGCTTGGCCTGATCCTGGGGCTGCAGAAGTTCGCGGCCGACGTGACGGAGCCGATCCTGGCCGGGTTCTACACCATTCCGAAGGTGACGCTGTATCCGGTGGTGCTGCTGCTGTTCGGGCTCGGCATGTCCGCCAAAGTGGCGTTCGGCGTGATGCACGGGCTGGTTCCGGTGACGCTGTTCACCCTGAGCGCTATCCGCACCTTGCCCCCGGTGTTCCTGCGCGCCTCCCGCGCGATGCGGCTGCCGGCGCCGTATGCGATGGTCGCTGTCCTCGTGCCGGCCTGTCTGCCGTCCATTGTCGATGGCTTGCGCGTGGGGTTTTCGCTCAGCCTGCTGGGTGTGCTGATCGGGGAGATGTTCTCGTCACAGCGCGGCCTTGGATTCTTGCTGGTGAACGGGCTGGCGCAGCACAACGTGCGGCTCACCACGGCCGTGGTGTTCGTGATCGTGGTCGGGGCGCTGGTCGCGAACACGTTGCTGCTGCGGCTAGGGCGACGGATCACGCACCGAGCGCAATAAGAGGTGCGGGACGCCGCGGCAGTTTTATTCCGCGGCGTCCTCCCGCGCCGGGTCACGGAAGCGGTTTCGCATCCCATCCCACTCGTCAGCGCCGAAGCGGCGGAACGCATCCCGCACCGTGGCGTCGAACAGCGGGGTCGGATGACGGTGCGTCTCCTTCAGCGCGGCCAATGCGGCGTCGCAGGCGCCATAGATCGTCTTCAGCAACACGCCCGGCAGGATCGCGATCCGGTAACCCATGGCCTGCGCGTCCCGCAGGTCGAGTTGCGGCGTCTTCCCGCCCCAGACATTGTTGAACAGGCAGGGCCCGTTCACCCGGCGCGGCACTGCCTCGACTTCGGCCATGTCCTGCGGGCTTTCGACGAAAGCGATGTCGGCGCCCGCTTGCAGGGCCGCGTTGGCGCGTAGGATCGCCGCGTCAAAGCCGGCGACCGAGCGGGCGTCGGTACGGGCGATGATGACGAAGTCTGGGTCACGCCGGGTCGCGACGGCAGCGCGGATCTTGGCCACGAACTCTTCCACCGAGACCAGCTCCTTGCCGTCGAGGTGTCCGCAGCGCTTGGGCGAAACCTGGTCCTCGATGTGGATGCCCGCGGTACCCGCCCGCTCGTGCTGCTGCACGGTGCGGACGACGTTGAGTTCGGTGCCGTAGCCGGTGTCGCCGTCGGCAATGAGCGGCAGCGCCACCGCGCTGGTGATGCGGGCGGCGTTGCCGACCATCTCCGTCATCGTGAGCAGGCCGTAATCGGGCAGGCCGAAGGCGGCCGAGGTGCCGGCGCCCGTCATATAGACGGCGTCGAACCCGGCCTGCTCGATCATGCGGGCGGTGATGCCATCATAGGCGCCGGGTGCGACCAGCATGTCGGGGCTGGCGAGCAACTGGCGGAGCCGGGCAGTCGGGGTCATCATCAAGCCTCCTGTGGGAGCCGCGTCTCCAGGGCGCGTGGCTTGGTCATGGCGTCAGCCACGTCCAAGGTCGTTCCGCCTGGTCACGAGCTTTGAATGCGTCGATCGCCTGTTCGTGCAGCAAGGTCAGGCCGATCTCGTCCAGCCCCTTCAGCATCGCCTCCCGCCGCAACGCCTCGATCTGGAAAGGGAAGGTTTCGCCGTGCGGGCTGGTGACGGTCTGCTGCTCGAGATCGACCGTGACGCGGGCGTTGCCGCCGGCGCACTCGGCCGCGAGTTGCTCGACCTGACCGGCCGGCAGCACGATGGGCAGCAAGCCATTCTGAAAGCAGTTGTTGGCGAAGATATCCCCGAACGAGGGGGCGATGACGCAGCGTATTCCGGAATGTTTCAGCGCCCAGACGGCACCCTCCCGCGACGAGCCGCAGCCGAAGTTGTCGCCCGCGAGCAGGATCGGCGCATCCCGGAAAGGCGCCTGGTTGAGCACGAAGCCAGGGTCTTCGCTGCCATCGGCGCGGACGCGCAGGGCTTCGAACGCCCATTGCGCCATCTGCTCCGGCGCGGTGCCGGTCATGCGCTCGATGCGGATGATGGTGTCGGTGTCGATGTTGGCGCGCATCAGCGGGGCGGCGACCCCGGCCAGGGTGGTGAAGCCGCTCATAGCCGGCGCACATCTGTGATGGTCCCGGTCACCGCGGCGGCGGCGGCCATGACGGGACTGGCCAGATGGGTGCGGGCGCCGGGTCCTTGCCGGCCGACAAAGTTGCGGTTGGAGGTGGAAACCGAGCGCTGGCCCGGCGGCACACGCTCCCCGTTCGCGGCCACGCACATGCTGCACCCAGGCTCCCGCCACGCGAACCCGGCGTCTAGGAACACACGATGCAAGCCCTCGGCTTCCGCGTCGCGCTTCACCGTCTCGGAGCCGGGGACCACCCAGGCTGTGACGCCGGGAGCTACGTGGCGGCCCCGCACCACGGCGGCAGCATCCCGCAGATCTGACAGCCGGCTGTTGGTGCAGGAGCCGATGAACACCCAGTCGATCGGCGTGCCCGCGATCGGCTGGCCGCGCCGCAGGCCCATGTATTCCAGCGCGGCGGCCGGAGCGGTTTCGGGTATCACGCCGTCAACGGCAATTGCATGTTCCGGGCTGGTGCCCCAGGTAACGGTGGGCACGACTGCCGCCGCATCGACCAACTCGTCGCGATCAAATACTGCGTCGCCGTCGGTGGGCAATCCGCGCCATGCCGCGACGGCCCGGTCGAACATCGCGCCTTTCGGGGCGTATTGGCGGCCGCTCAGGTATTCGTATGTCGTATCGTCGGGTGCGATCATGCCCATCTTGGCCCCCATCTCGATCGACAGGTTGCAGAGCGTCAGCCGCTGTTCAATGGTCATCGCCCCGACCGCGGCGCCTGAGAACTCAACGGCATGACCCGTGCCGGCCGCTGCGCCGAATCTGGCGATAACGTGCAAGATCAGGTCCTTGGGGCCGACCCCCGGGCCGCATGCGCCTTCGATCCGGACCCGCATCCGCTTCGGTCGCCGTTGCCGGAGGGTCTGCGTCGCGAGGGAGTGCACCAGCTCCGTCGAACCGACGCCGAACGCTAGCGCGCCGAGTGCGCCGTTGGTGCACGTGTGACTGTCGCCGCAGATCAGCGTCACGCCGGGCAGCACGATCCCGAGCTCGGGGCCCATGACGTGGACGATTCCTTGGCCCGATTCGCCCAGGTCGAAGAACTTGATGCCGGTTTCCGCAGACCCGTCCCGCAAGCCACGATGGAGGGCTTCACCAGGTGCGTAGCTCCCGGCCGTCCGGCCTGGGGCGCTGGAGACGGCGTGGTCCGGAGTGGCGAACGCCAGAGCCGGATTGCGAACCGTCAGGCCACGGCGCTTGACGTCCTCCAGCGCGCGGCTTCCGGACAGGTCATGCAGCAGGTGGCGGTCGATGTGCAGCAGAGACCAGTCCTCGCCGAGGTCGGCAACGACGTGATGGTCCCAAATTTTGTCGAACAGTGTGCGACCCGGCACGACTGCCTCCCCGTTCTTGTCTTGCGGCAGGCAGGCTGCGCCCGCTGCTGCTGGCGTTCAAGCCTCCGAGGCCTTCACGAATGCTGAAGGCCTTAGACGACCAGACCTGACGGGGGCATGTTTCCCAGGCCGAAGACGGTGCATGGGCAGGCTTGCGGCTCGATCACGTCACGTGCAAATACGTTGCAGTATCGATCATTCGTCATTCGCCACTGAGCAAACCATCACGCTTCATCTGGATCATGGGTCTTAAGCCGGCGAAGCTCGTGGGTCCCACGGCGTCATTCCAATCCAAGATTGGCTTATGAGATGAAGTGTTCTCACACGATCAACGCGTCACGGCGCATACTCCGTGCCAAAATCGGTCATTTCTCGGTCAACGGGTAAAAAGCAACTATAATCTTCCAAGAAGCTGCCCGTTGCGGTATCGTAAATTACGCAATCATACGGAATACCGTCCTGTATAGGTCCGTGCGAAGGAGCTGCTGTTCTCGTGGATGAAGTTCGTGTCGGCGCTGCAATCATGCTCTGTCCCGGGTCCGTCTTTGACCTTTGTATTTGACGGTTCGAGGTTGACCGGCGCTGTCCAGGTGCAAGCAAGCAGTGACTCTCGGCCAAGCCGAACGCCGCCCGAGCCGAGGGTAACGTTTGTTACGCCCGCGTTCAACGCTGCTGCCACGATTGACCGATGTCTGGAAAGTCTCGTCGCACAAAGCACGCCCGACTGGGAGGCGGTCGTCGTGGATGACGGTTCCAGCGATGGCACCCATGATGCCGTGCTGGATTGGACGCTGCGCGATCCCAGGATCAGGCTCATGTCGCAGCACCATGCAGGAGTTTCGGCAGCACGTAATGCCGGGCTGGCGGCGGCTCGTGGCGAGTTTGTCGTCTTTCTCGACGCCGACGACACCGTGGCGCCCACCTATTTGGAACGGATGCTATCGCAAACGAACCGGTGCGGCGTGGATGCGGTGTGCTGCGGAAGTAACCGGGTTTCTATCACCGGCAAGATCATAGAACGCTCGGATGCGCCAAGGCTTGATCGCAACCCTTCCGAGCTCTGCCGTAAGCATCCCCCGGCGCCGCTGCATGCCTTGATGGTCCGCAGGAGCTGTGTGACTGAGGCAGGAGGGTTCGATCCAAGGCTGAGTGCGTTCGAGGACTGGGATTTGTGGCTTCGGTTGGTTGGGACGAGCTTGAGCTTCGCCATAGAAAGGCAACATCTTGCGTCCTACTGGCGAACGGAATCGTCGCTGACCTCGAACGGCCGTGAGATGATGCGCTCGTACCAACTCGTGGCCACCCGAACGTCAGACACCGGCACGGTGCTTCTGCCCAACGCCCTCGGTCCGCTGGGACCCGTCGCAACCGAAGACGTGCTTGAGGCCGCCCTGTGGAATTGCGGCTTGGCCATTGGCGCCGGGCGTGATCCTGTGCCGGTGCTGGACACGCTGAGCGGCCCGGTTTGGCTACCCTCTGGCAAGCATGCGTTAGCCAACGCGTTCCTCCGCGGCCTGTCGATCGGCTGCCAGTGCGAAACGGCAGAGTTCATCGGGGTTTGGCAGGAGTTCGCCCCTGCGATCCTGGCGTTCCTTGATAGGCTGGAGCGCCATCTCGACGTTCCCGGCGCGGCCTACGCGCTACTGAAGGCCACTGAACGCGAGACGATACGGGGAGACTTCAACGGCATCCGCGTCCTGACCCGGACGGCGGGGGTCATGATCAGTCCACGGATCGCACTGCATGGCGTCGCGTTGCCCAACGACGTTGATTCCGTAATGTTCCGGTTTCCCGGCTTAAAAGCCGTGTTGGAGACGCCGGTCTGGGGGCCGCTCTCCGGCCGGGAAGCCAGAGACATTTTGGCCGCTCGCGGCTGGCGGCGCGTGGTGCAGGCGGCCAAGATCGACATGCTCGCGCCGGAAGTGATGCGGTTGGTTGACCGGCCGGTTCGCTCGGCTGTGCGGGCGCTACGCGGCAAGCGCCGGGCGCCGGTGGGCGAGGCCGCCCCTGCCATGCCGCGAGATACGCCTGAGATCCACGCGGAACAATCGCGCCAGGCCGAGATCATCGCCGAGGTTCGCGCGGACGTGCGGGACCATCCAATCGGGCTGAAAGTCAGCCCTCGCCCGTTCTATATCGGCCCAGATTTCACCGTGGCCACACATGAGGAGCGGATCGCTGCGTGGGATGACTACTTCAGGTCCTCACCGGATCCATGGAACTATGCGTCTGATTACGAGCAGATCAAGTACGAGCGCACGTTAGACATCATTCCAGCTGGTCCGGTCGGCAGGGCGCTCGAACTTGCCTGTGCAGAGGGCCGGTTCACGCAGCGTCTTGCGGAGCGGGCGCAGTGGGTCCGCGGCTTGGATATCTCACCCGCAGCCCTGGAGCGTGCGGCCGAACGTTGCCGCGGCATGGAGAATGTCGAGTTCGTCGCATCGGATTTTTTTGTCGAACCGCTCAAAGGCAAATGGGACCTGATCACGTGCTGTGAAGTCCTCTACTACATGGCGGATGTCGATGCTTTGCAGCGCTTTGCCGAGCAGGTCTGCAACGCGCTGACTCCAGGCGGTCACTTCATCCAAGCGCATGGTTATGACGTAGCCTGCACGCCGGGCCGCACCGGGTTCGAATGGGAAATTCCGTTCGATGGCCGGGAGATTGCGGAATCTTTCCGCAAGGTGAAGGGCCTGAAGCACGTCCGCTCTCTGGATACCGAGCTGTACCGGATAGACTTGTTTACCAAAACCGAAGCCGAGGTCCCGTTCCTGACTGAGACTGCTTCGATCGGGGCCAGCCTTGACTACCAGGTCGAGAAATTCGTGATCTGGAATGGCGCGATCACGACGCAGGCGAAGGTGGAGCGGGAGCGGGCCTATAGTCTGCCTGTGCTCATGTATCATCGTGTCGCCACCGAGAGCCCGGCAGAGCTGGCCCCGTATTGTATCAAGCCGGATGACCTCCTGCGCCAGCTGCGGTTCCTGCGCCGGCGTGGGTTCCGGTCAACGTCCATCGCTGAGTGGCAATCTGCCCATCGGAGGGGATCGTTGGTCGGGCGGCCGATTCTGCTGACCTTCGATGACGCATATCTCGATTTCTATGAGACAGCCTGGCCGATTCTGCGTAAGAATAATTTCTCTGCGCATGTGTTCGTTCCAACGCAGCATGTTGGCGGCCGGGCCGAATGGGACCGCGCCTATGGTGAGCCCGCACCGTTGATGAGTTGGCGGATGATCGCGGAACTCGCGGCCGAAGGCGTCACATTCGGGAGCCATCTGACCAGCCATACGCGCCCGGATTTCCTGTCCTCAGACGAGTTGCTGCGGGAGGCGGTGCGCTCCCGCTCCCAGCTGGAGGACGTGCTCGGTGTCGAGGTCGACACCATCGCGGCGCCGTTCGGTGTGACTGACCATAGGATCGAGCAAGTCTTTGCGGCGGCAGGTTATCGTCAGGGCTTCCTGGATCAAGGCGGGATGGCGTCCGTGTTTGGCCTGAAGATGCTCACGCCGCGGATTGAGGTGGCTGCCGGCGATGACATCAACGCATTTGCGGTGAAGGTGGGAATGCACGAGCAGCCACCGGGGCCGCTCGACGCGCTTTAAGAACGATCCTGTCCGCCGTAGGTTGCTGACATGATTCCGACCCGCTCTCGCCAACTGTTCCGCAGTCTTTGGGACATTTGGCCGCTTGCTTCTGATCAGCACAGGCCGCTGGCGGCCATCGTTGCGCTGGGATTGGCTGCGTCGCTTGTCGAAGGCCTCAGCCTCGGGGTCATCGTGACCCTCATCTATGTCATGCTGGGAGCGGGCGACACTGCTATCCCATGGCCGCTGAGCCTCACTGAGCAATGGTCAACGCCCACCGGTAAATTCATGCTGGCCGGCATTCTCGTCGTTCTTGTCATGGCTCAGGGCGGCTTATCCGGCACCTATACGTTGCTGACCAACAAAGTCTCCAGCACCATTGCGGACCGGACCCGGCGGTCGCTCTACGCAAGTTTCATGAATGTCGATTACGCCTATGTGGCGGAGCGCGGGATCGGGTCCCTGCTCAACGCCATGGAGTGGGAAGCGCTTTTCGTTCCGGAAGCATTGAACCAGCTGTCTGCGATCTTGATCAATGCTTTGGCCATCCTGGTCTATGGCGCTTATTTTCTGCTGCTGGACTGGCGTTTGGCTTTGTTGGCCTCGATGTTCGCTGTTCCGGTGTTCGCGACCATGCTGCTTGCCGGACAGTTGATGGATAGACCTGGGCAGCGCCGCCTGAGAGCCTATGAAGCGCACAGCAAGGTCGTTCTAGCCTCTTTGGAAGCCATGCGGACCTTGCGCATGCAGGACGCCCAAGCGGAGTATGTCGATTTGCAGGACGTGCGCTCGCTCGGGATCAGAGAAGCGGAGATCGCGATCGCGCGCCGGCAGGCCTGGCTCAAGCCGGTGCGGCAAGCTGGCACAATGCTGCTTGGGATCGGGTTCCTCGGGGCCACGCAGATCGCCGGTATTGGTGTGGCGTCGTTGCTTGCGGCCTTGGCGATCTCCGTCCGTTTGCTGCCGCACCTTGCTGCCATCGAAGCGCAAGCCATGGTGTTGTTTTCCAATGCCGCGGCTGTCACCAGCGTTGCGCGAACGATGGTCGAAAGCCGGGCAAGGTCACTCGTTTCCGGTCACTTGCCTTATGACGGCGAGTTCCACGAGATCACGCTCGATCGCATCTCTTTTTCCTATCCTGGGCAGAACGGCGACACGCTGAGTGCAGCAGACATACGCTTTGGCCGCGGAACCACGAGTGTGATCGTGGGACCGAGTGGCAGCGGCAAAACCACGCTCGTCAACCTGCTCGCGCGCCTGTCGGACCCGGCTGGCGGCCTGATCCGCGTGGACGGGAACGATCTCCGCGATTTAAGCCGCGGCGACTGGCTGGCCAACTCGGGTTTCGCGGGTCAGGATGTCGAGTTGCTTGACGGGACGATCTTATCGAATATTGCCCTGGGCCGCTCCGACATATCGGCGCACGACGCGCGAGAGGCGCTAATCCTGGCCGGTGCGTCGGAGTTTGTCGATCGCCTGCCCCGTGGTCTCGACACCGCGGTAGGAGATCGTGGACTGCGGCTGTCAGGCGGGCAACGGCAGCGTATTGGGTTGGCACGGGCCCTGGCCCGGCGGCCGACGCTGCTTGTGTTGGATGAGGCGACCAATGCCGTGGACGCTTACACCGAGGCCGCCATCCTCGCCGGGATTCGTGCTGCCCGGCCCAGCCTGACGCTGATCGTCGTCAGCCATCGGGGCGGCGACACCGCCGCTGACCAGCGTCTGCTCGTGCAAGACGGACTGGTGCGGTGTTTGACAGGGGAGGCGCTTGCATCGTGAGCGGCACGATGGTCAGCGTCATCATTATCTTCCTCGATGCAGGCCGCTTCCTTCAGGAGGCGATCGATAGCGTCACGGAGCAAACGCATACGGATTGGGAACTGCTCCTTATCGACGATGGATCCTCTGATGCAGGTAGCGCGGTGGCTCAGGCGGCTGCTGCCGCGAGTGACCGCGTCTTCCTTCATGAGCATCCGGGCCACCTGAACCTGGGCACGAGTGCCTCCCGTAATCTGGGATTGGAGTTGGCCCGGGGCGACTACATCCTCTACCTCGACGCCGATGACATCCTGTTTCCGGACACGTTACGGCGGCTCGCCAGCGTGCTGGACAGAACGCCGTCCGCCGGTCTCGCCTTTGGTGCGACGCTTTGGTGGTTTTGGGCGCCGGAGTTTGCCAGCAAGCGGGACCACGTGAACCCGTTCTTGCATTTCGCCGGACGTCGCGTGGCGCCGCCGCGCTTTCTCACTGCAATGGTCCGGACTGAGGACATTCACCCCGCGAACTGCAGCACAATGCTGCGGCGCTCCGTGATGCAGAAAGTCGGAGGTTTCGACGAGTCATTCCGAGGCATGTACGAAGATACTGTCATGCTCGCCAAGGTGCTGCTCATCTCGGAGGCCGCTGTTCTGGATGACGTGCTGTCAGCCTACCGGATGCATCCTGCGTCGCAATGCCACCTGGCACTTGCGGATGGCGACTACAACAATACCGCACCGAACAGGTCGCGGGAACGCTATCTGCGCTGGCTCAAAGCCTATTTGAAAGCACAACGGGCTGGCAACTTACGGTTGACTTGGACGCTCGCACGCGAACTGTGGCTATACGACCGCCGCATGCTCCATGCCTTTGTCGAAAGTCGATACATTCGAAGACTTATCGACTTTTTGAGATCGACTGCGCGCGGCGAGGTCAGCGATAACGAAGCGTCGTCTGCGCGCAGTCATGTCATCGTGCAAGCGTTGCAGATTATGGAACAATTTTACCGACGGCACTGCCGTCTTGATGAGGCCGATACATTACGGCATAGACTCAGGTCATGGGACACCATAACGACTAAGCAATAAAAAGCATCGACGCGGACCGTTGTATGCCTTATCGTGGATCATGGCGATCTCGTTATCAAAGCGAGCCTCCCTGGTTGAAGGGCCACGTCGTTAGATGCTGCGGTTTGTGGATGTTCTTGATCGACCGGTGCGCGGTTTGACCGATCTATGGGCATTTTGCCAGAGGTTCTGCGCAGCGATACAGCCGTCGGTCATCGCGGCCGAACTGCGTCACCTCAAGGCCGATCTGCAGAGGCTCGATGACGCGACCAGTGCGCCCGGTGCATCGCGAGGCCATGCCACAATCTACAGCGATAACGCTCCGGAATTGAGGTAAGGGCGGAGCCTTCGGGCGCCTGCCCAGGGATACAAACATCGCTCTCGCCGGCGTCACTCGATTTACGGGCAGAGCGCCTAGAAGGATCCGATCGACGCGGACAGTCTTCGTCAGCGTGGTGGCGATATCTATTCGGGCGTCAACGGCTCACGCTGACGTTTAACAATTGACGCTTGCGGCCACAGAGCTAAGTCGGCGCCGATGTCGTCGCATTTCGAGATGCTGGGCCGAGCCGCGCCGATCTGGAAAATCCTCCGCGCAGCCGCGAAGCTCGTTGGCAGCGGTCGGAACAATCGTCCTCGACTGTCTCCAACAGCAAGGCGCAAACATGTTTGCTGACCTTGGCTAGGCTGCGGAAACGTGATTGTCATTCGACACCGGCGTCGCGGATCGGTAAGCGAGAAGACTGTGTCAGCAGCGTTTCCATGCATCGCTGCCTAACTTGCGGGGCCTGGTTGTGAACGACGCGCCTGCCGTGACGGTGGTCATACCGGCTTACAATACCGCCGGTAGCCTGCAAGCCGCGGTGGCGTCGGTCTTGCGACAGACGTTGCAAGACTTCGAGGTCATCATCATTGACGACCATTCGCAGGACGATACCCTAGCGGTTGCACAGGCAGTTGCGACCGCTGATCGTCGCGTTCGTGTCGTCGCGCTCGACCAGAATGGTGGACAGGGGCATGCGCGCAACGTTGGCTTCAGGCAAGCGCGCGGTCGCTGGATCGCAATCCTCGACGCGGATGACGTCTATTTGCCCGAGCGGCTCGAACGTCTTGTGCACTACGGCGAGTCAGAGGCCGTCGATCTCGTAGCCGACAATCAAAACCATGTCGACAAGGCGGCTGACGTGCTGGTTCGAACCGCGTTTCCGATTGCCGATGGCGGGCGGGTGATCGACTTGGACGATTTCATTTCGACCAATTCCACTCGCTCAGGGTTCAGCTTCGGTATTCTCAAGCCGATGATCCGACGCGACTTCATTGTTGCGCACGACTTGAAATACCCCGAGAACCTGAAGCTTGCGGAGGACTTTTACCACCTGATGCAGTTCTTCGCGGCCGGCGGGCGCGGATACCTTGTCAATCAGCCCTATTACGTCTGGACGTTGCCGTTTGGCCCACTTTCGCGGCAGTGGACTACCACTGGCCTGGGTCCCTGGCGCTATGACTACACAGGCGCCTTGGCAGCGAACGATCACTTCATCAAATTGATGGCGTCTGCCGGTCAAGATCGATTGGTCGCTTTGCTGCATCGCCGCGCGCAGGAATACCGCGCAATGATCCACTACATCGCTGCGCAGAAAATTCTCGCAGAGACCGGCAATCTGCTTGCCGCTTCCACGATCATTCTACGGCACCCTAACACCTGGCCGCTTCTCGCCCGCCGGATTGTCGAACGATCTGCGCGAAGCTTGTCCTTTCTGCGGCCCGGAATGAGCAAAGCTGCTTCGTCGTGAGTTAGCGTCTGCCCGGAGTGTCTCTTTTTCGAGATCACAGCGAAGTTTATTGTCACAACCGCCAGTTCCGTCCATTCCGCCGCTTATGCTGTCTCAGAGCGGGCCAAACACCACAAACCATCCACGGCGCCACGTGATTGCTGCCTTGAGATGTATGATTGCGGCGGCGACCGTAAGCGTCTGCCCGGGCCCTGCCTCTGCCGGGGGGATTGACCAAACACTCTGCCAGAGCGCGATTGAACGCAGCGAACACGTTGCCGGCAATTTACCACCGCATCTTCTGAGTGCGATTGCCATCGTTGAAAGCGGTCGCATGGATGATCGAGGCAAGTCTGTGGTAGCGTGGCCCTGGACTATTGATGTTGCTGGGGCAGGCCACTTCTACGCGACCGAGCAGGAGGCGATTGCGGCCGTTCAGGCCGCTCTAGCCAGCGGCGTGCAGTCGATCGATGTCGGCTGCATGCAAATCAATCTCCAGCAACACCCGCGTGCCTTCGCCTCTCTGGAGCAGGCCTTTGATCCAGCGGCAAACACGCAATATGCGGCATCGTTCTTACAGCAGCTATTTCGTCAGACAAGCAGTTGGCCTGCTGCCATCGCCGCCTATCACTCCCAAACCCCTGAAATTGGCAGTGTGTACGGCCAGCGTGTTGCCGCGGTTTGGCCCGTTGCGGTCCGTTATGGCCTTACTGTGGATGCCAAGCTAGGCCACAGCCCGGTAATTGCCGAGCAGACGGTTGATCCACATCATGTTTTGACGCCGGAGTTCCGGGCGAAACTCGTTGAAGAGGCAGCGTTCAAGACAGCGCGAGACCGGTCATTAGGCATTGCACCCCTTAGGGTCAGCCTTGCTGGTCCCTTTCACGGCCGTTCACCGCGGTCCCACGACCGCACACAGCGTGGTCTTCTGCAAGCGAGCTTAGGCGGCTAGCAGGCGCTGCCGCCTTCAGCTGCTTAGAAGTGGCGCTCGTAAATGTTGATGACGTCGCCGGGTGCAATGAATGACAGCGGCGTCACTTTGCCACTTTGGGCATTGTTTCCGGTTGTGCGCACGACGGACGCGTAGTCCTGCACGGCGCGATAGGTGAAGCCGCCGGCTACGGCGACCGTCGTGAGCATCGTCATGCCAGGCTGGAACGGATATTGCCCGGGTTTCGCGACCTCACCCAAAATGAACACTGGCCTGTAGGCTACAACCTCGACGGCGACGCTTGGATCCTGCAGCAACTTGCGCCGCTTCAATTCGGCGCTAACCATCCCTCCAAGCTGCTCTGGCGTCGCGCCTTCGGCTTTGACGTTCCCGACCAGCGGGAGCGCAATGTTGCCGCGGTCATCGACCCGGAAATCGCCGGTTAGCTGATCTTCGCCGAAGGTGATCAGTCGAATCTGGTCCCCGGCACCCAGCCGGTAACCCTGTGTGTGATAGTCTGCGATGGGCTGCAGGTCGCCGCCGGGCGCACATGCGCTGAGCATCGGCAACGCCGTGAGTGCAACAACGCGAAAGATGGACGACATGTTCATTGCTTCGAATATCCTTTCAGGTGACAAAGGCGGCTTGGCTAGGATCCGTTTGGATCGGCTTGGTGTGGATTAGCAGATTCAGACGGCCATTCTCTGGGCTTTGAGTGGTCGATATCCACTGTCCAGGACGTGTCTCCTGCGAGACGCTCCAGGCCGGCACGATCGGTGATCGTGATCCGGCCGCGGTTTACACGCAGGACACCCGCATCTTGCAGCCCGGACGCAACCAGGGTGATGCCGGACCGCCGAACGCCCAGCATGTTGGACAACGTCTCATGCGTGATGGACAGCTCATCACCTTCAACGCGGTCGTGGGCCATAAGGAGCCACCTTACACAGCGTTCTGCGAGGGTATTGCGGGCATTACTCGCAGCCGTCTGCATGATCTGATGCATTAGCCGCTCGATCGCGTTCATGCCGGCCTGCCGCAAAGCAGGGCATTGCTCCATCAGGCGTTGCATCTCAGCGATTGGCAGCCGGAACGCAGGCCCAGGAATTTGGGTGACGGAAGAAACGAAGGCACCCTTATCGACGCCGAGCAGAGCTTGGCAACCCACAATCCCATCCTGTCCAATCATCGCGACTTGAACCGGAGATCGTGACGTGATGGCCTCGGACACCAGGGAGACGATACCGTCCTCCATGAAGAAGACATGCTCCGTGATCTGGCCTTGCTCGATCAAGACTTGACCCGGGACCAAGCGCAGACGCGTCAGCGCAGGCCGGACAAGTTGCATGTCCTCCTCAGAAAGCTGTGCAAGAACTGCGTTGCGAAACGGCTGGTGCAGCGTGAAGTTGGAACCTAACAAAAATCTCTCCTGCGAAGTCGATGAGTGTCCAAGTCACGCGCTTGCATGACCAGGGCTCAAGGCTCATCCGCGGTTCCGGCGGTGCGACAGATAACGCAGTGTATCTCGCAATCAATCTAACGTTTGATACGCATTCTCTTTATGTACGGTCACGATTGGTTCATTGTGCATACGGGAGTGAACTGGGTAGTGCTCGCGAGGTTGAGGGGCGAAGAAAAGTCGCCAGTAGACCATCGTAGTCAACAGTCACGGTTGCCCTCTCGGTTGTATCGCTGTGCCGGACATTGATACTACTTAGGGTTGTTGACTGTGGTGTTGGACATTTGCAGGAGGGTTGCCGCTCTCACTCAGTGAGTGCGGTGGTGTACGGAAAAGTGTTTTTGCCTTAACCAACTATGCACGTTCCGGCGACTTTGATGGAATGCGATTACCCGCAACACGTCGCCTTCGCTAGAAGGCATTGCCGGTAGAGTAGCGAGGCTCGAAGTCTAACAGGCCTCGTCTCCAAAAAAAGACAAAAGGGTGAGCGTCCGTGTGTTGCGGCCGGTATGGCAGTGGACGCGAGGAGTATTGGGTATGATGGATCAGAGTACCACAACCGGCGCCACGCTGTTCGCGGACCGGGGGCTGGCTTGAGCATGCTCAGTCGTCTTGCGGTCGAGCGACCTGCGCGCGGACTATCGGCGGCGCACGACACCCGTAATCCCGGCCAACTCGCACGCCCGATCGTTGCTTTTCTCAGCTACGGCGCAACATTGCTGAGCGACGTCGCGTGCCTGAGCGCGGTGATCGCGGTCTTCAGTGCAGCTGTGGCCGGATCTCCGCTTGCAACGGGCTTGGACTCAAGCGCGTCCGGCTATGATCAGAGCGCAGCGTCAGCGGCCCTTGGCGTCGTTGTGCTCGGCTACTTAGCTGTGTCCTCGCATTACTCGCGTCGCATCCCGTTCTGGACCGAATTGCAAGGCCTCGTCAGCGCATCGCTTTGGGGCGCCGTGCTTTGCATATGCATTGCCATTGCGGACAGACGAGGATCGCTCGTTGTCGTGTTCGCTGCGTCGCTCATCTGCTTCGTCCCGTTCGCCTTGCTCGCACGGAAAGCTGTCCGGCGCGGACTGACGCGAGCCAATCTCTGGCAGGTGAAAACCATCCTCGTCGCTGGCCCCAGTGCCTGTAAGCAAGCTCTCTCGGCTCTGCGATCTGAACCGGGCTTAGGCTACGATATCATTGCCCTTCTCGACCCTGCGAAGTTCAATGAGAACGGTCCTCATTCAGGGTGGCGCAGTCTCATGCAGCAGTATGGCGCGGGGCTCTTGGTGCTTGCCTACGACGCAAGCGCAGCCCCCGGGCGACGGATGACCGAGGCGCTGGTGCGCGACAGAATTCCTTTCGCCGTGATGCCTCAACTCGAGGGACTTCCGGCAATCGGCTTTGAGCAGACCCGGTTTTTCAGCCACGACACAGTCTTAGTGTCATATCGAAATAATCTTGGCCGTCCGATGCTGAGATTTTTCAAGATCATGTTTGATCTCCTCCTGGCGGTGGGCGGACTGATCGTGCTGGCGCCGCTGCTGCTGATCGTCGCCGCCCTGGTGAAGATGGACGGCGGCCCCGTGCTGTTTGGACACACGCGCGTCGGCGCGAAAGGCGCACGGTTCAAAGTCCTGAAATTCCGGTCGATGGTCGTGAACAGCGATGCAGTATTGCAGCAGCTGATTGCGTCCGATCCCGCAGCCGAGCGCGAGTGGCGCCTGACTCAGAAGCTGCGCCGCGATCCGCGTGTGACCCGGATCGGGCGCTTCCTGCGCATGACGAGCTTGGATGAACTTCCGCAACTCTTCAATGTCTTGCGACTGGAAATGAGCATTGTGGGACCGCGGCCCATCGTCCAAGCCGAGATCGCGCGGTATGGCGAGGACATAGCCTATTATTACGAGGCGCGGCCTGGCTTGACTGGCCTGTGGCAGGTTAGCGGACGCACCGATACGACATATGCTCAACGTGTTCAGTTGGACACGTGGTATGTCAAGAACTGGACCATCTGGCACGACCTGGCGATCATTGCGAAGACGTTCCCTGCCGTTCTCAACCGCCGCGGAGCCTGCTGATGGGTATGTTGAGTTGGTTGCGCGCGTCGAAGCCCGCGCCGAATCCTGGCCGCAAGCCATTTGCCCAGCGCGAGCATCCGGTTCTCGCAACTGCTCGCGGCGACCGTCCATTCGAGAACGGCATGAACGCTGGCGCCGAGGCGGGTAGTCTAGCGCGTCATCGGCCGGGGACGGTGGCGCCGCGGCTTGTATTCACTCCGACGCAACCCAAGGCGACAAGCCGGCAACTCACTGGGCGGCAGGCCGAACTCCGCCGCATTCTGCAGGCCATCGGTGAAGATCGTGCTCACGTCGTGCTCTATTCCGAGCGTGGCCGGGGAAAGACATCGCTATCGAACATGGTGGTGGAGTCGCTCCGGCAGACAGGTTTGATCGTGGCACGCTACACTTGCGACGCGGGCAGCACCTTCGACTCTGTGATGCGCGGACTGATGCGCGATCTTCCTGCGTCTTTGCTTGCCAATCCTGCGCGCGTGGGGGAGGGCTGCGAGCCGGCGTTACCGGAAGAGCCACTTCGTCCGGGCGATGTCGTCAATATCCCCCAGCGGCTCGCGTGCCGTGGCCTGGTGTGTTTGGTCGACGAGTTCGACCGCGTCAGTGACGCCCGCACGAGAAGCCAGCTTGCCGATGCCATCAAGCAGCTTTCCGACCGGGATGCGCGGCTTCAGTTCATCGTCGTCGGCGTGTCAGAAAACCTCGATGAGATACTGGGGCAGCACCCTTCGATCCAGCGGAATATACTCGGTGTCCATCTGCCTCTCTTTACCGATAAGGACGTGGCCCAGCTGATTGCGAAGGGCGGCCGCGAGAGCGGCTTTACGTTCCAGCCGTCCACCGTCGCTCGTGTGATCGTCCTGTCGCGGGGAATGCCCTACATCGCTCAACTCCTCGGGTTGCGGCTCATCCAGGCGGCGACCGACCGAGGCGAGACGGTTGTGTCTGATGAAGACTTCGATGCGGCTGTCGCTCAACTGATCAACGACGCGAACCCGCGCATTCTCGCGCTACACGCATCGCTGACCGACCGCGGCCGGAATCAGGAGATGGTGCAGGCACTACGAGCCATTGCGACCGCACCGCAGGACCAGTGGGGAAGGCTCGAAGCAGTGTCTGCCGGCGATGGCAGGATGCTGGTCGGTGGCCGTCGCATTTCGATCGCCGCTTGGGACCGCTTCATCGATGCCGGCATTCTTTCCGCCGTCGCGGGAAATGCTGGGCTGTATGTGTTTGCCGAGCGCAGCCTCATGCACCATGTCCTGCTTCTCGCCGCCAGCGAGATCGTCGCTCCAGCGACGCCCGAGCAGACAGGGCCGTCATTGGTCAATATTCGCTCGTTTGCTTCTAATGCCTAAATCAGACTCAAAGACCGGGTGGTGAGCATGGACGTGTCAGTAGGAAGCACCTTTCCCGAGTCGCAGTCGGATACCAGCGCCTTAAATCTCGGTCAGATTCTGAGGGCGCTGCGTTCGCACGCGATCCTCATCGGCCTGTTCACCGTCGTGGCCGCGGCGCTTGGGCTTGCCTATGCGCTCAGTCTGCCGAAGACCTTCACGGCTTCGGGCAGTATCGCCGTGGAAGGCGCGGGCTTCGCAATTCCCGAACTTCAGGGCGCGCTGCGCAACGACAACTCGCCCGACCCAATGCCCTTCGTCCGGACCGAGGTGCAGGCGCTGACCTCTCGCGAACTATTGGAACAGGTCATTGGCGAGCTCCATCTTGATCAGGACCCAGAGTTCAATCCGGCATTGCGGCCGGAAACACTGTTCGAGCACATCAGGAACACCATCACGTCGCTTTTGCCCTCAACGCCGGGGCCAAGCGGCGACGCCGGCCGCATCGAGGGCGTCTATATGTCGGTGGCGCATGCTCTCAGCCTGTTCCAGGATAATCGCAGCCTCGTAATCTCGATGTCCTTCACGTCGCAGGACCCGCAACTGTCGGCGAACTTCATCAACACCTTGGTCGGCGATTACGTGAAGGCCCGGGCTGCACGCCGGGCGCAAGCGGACCTTGGCGCCAATAAGGAGATCGAGGGCCGCATTGCCGACGTAAAGGCCAATCTCGACGGCATCGAAAAGCAGATGAGCGAGATGCGCAGTCGCGGCGATATTGTGGCGCTACGGGCTGGCAGCGTGGGGCAGCAGCAGGCGGAGGAACTGGCGACTGCAGCCGCCCAGGCCAGCGTCGAACGCACGCAGTTGGAGGCCAACTGGAACCGGGCGACGTCGCTTGCCAAGCAGGGATCCTCGGATGGGCTTGCGGGCGTCTTGAACTCTCCGACCGTGTCTCGCCTTCGCGACCAGGAAAGCCTTGCATCGTCCAAGCTGGCTGAGTTGCAGTCCCGTTACGGCGCTAATTACCCGGGCGTGCGAAGTGCCGCTGCGGATCTGTCGTCCGTTAGGGCGCAACTCTCCGGAGAGGTTTCCCGCATCGTGGCGTCATTGGGTGACCAGGTGAAGGTTGCCCGCGAAAAGGAAAGCAATCTTAAGGCACAATTGGCGCAGGCCCGCACGGCAGGGGTGCAGGCTGAGAACGCGACCGCGCAGCTAAACCAGTTGCAGCAAGAGGCTACGACCCGGCGAGCGCTCTACCAGACCTTGCTGGAACGGGAGCAGCAGACGCAAGCGCAGCCGGTTAACTCGACCACTCCCGATATCCGTGTGCTCAGCGCCGCGGCGGTACCTGGCGCGCCCTCGGGACCACGCACGAAGATGATCGCCGGGGCTGGCGGTCTTACCGGCGCGATCCTCGGCTGCCTTATCGCGCTGCTCAGGCTGCGGACTGCGGACGGTTTTGATGGGCCGGCCGAAGTCACCCGCCAGACGGGTCTGCCGGTGATAGCAACGCTTCCGCGGACGATGCTTCGCAAAGGCCTTTCGGCACAGGTTTTGAGGACGCCCAACTGCGTTGAAGCCGAGGCGCTTCGCTCAATGCGCACGCGCCTGCGGCATGCCGGGCGGACGTCCGTTCCACGCTGCATCCTGCTGGCAGCGCCCGCGCGGGCAGGCGTGTCTGGCGAACTGGCAGCGGCATTCGGGCGAGTCGCCGCTGCGGCGGGAGAGCATGTGCTACTGATCGAAGGCAATCTCACAGCTCCTACCGTCGCACGATTGATGGGTGTAAGCTCGCAGGGTCTGACTGCCGTTTTCGAGAGTCAGGCTGACTGGCGCGACTCCGCGATCGCCGATCCTCACGGTCCGCTGGACTTGCTTGTGACCGATCAGAAAGCGGCCAGCGGCGCATTTCTGAGCAGCGTTCAAATGCAAAATCTCCTCGTGGAATCACAAGCTCATTACGATCTCGTGGTCATCGCCGGCCCCGTCGCTAGCACGCCGGAATTCCAGGCCTTAGCGCTTCGTGCCGACGCGGCGGTGCTGATGTTGAACGCGAAGGGTGGCAACCAGGATGTCAATGAAGCCGTGGCGGCTCTTCGCGGTCGGCCTGGCGTGACGCTTACCAGCGCCCTGATTAGTTGAGCGTGATGACTGAATAGAACGCGAGCATGCCCGGGCCTAAAACGGAGTGTCACCTTCCTATGCGTATCGCGGTCATAGACCCCTCCTTATTCACGCTTCCATATGACCGCGCGTTGGTCGAAGGCTTGCAGCAGGTTGGGCACACGGTGCGGCTATACGGGCGCCCACTGCGTCCGGATGACGGTGCTGAGGCCGGCGCCGAGGTCGTGCCGGCATTCTACCGCATGGCCAGCAGTCGCTTCGTCAACCGTCAGCCTTCATCCGTCAGGCTTGCCTTGAAGGGGCTCGATCACGCCTGGTCCATGGCGCGGCTCTTGGGTCGGTTACGTCGCGAACGTCCTGATGTGATCCACTTCCAGTGGCTTCCGTTACCGCTGATCGACAGCTTGCTGCTCGACCAGTTCAAGCGGATCGCACCCTTGGTGCTGACTGTTCACGACACCAATCCATTCAATGGCGATCCATCCGTCGCATTGCAGAGTCGCGGCTTCCAACGCTGCCTGGATAAGTTCGACCGGCTCATTGTCCATACGGCCCAGGGTGAACTACGGCTGCGCCGGATGGGGATACCGCCCGGCAGGATATCGGTCCAGCCTCATGGGCTGCTAGTGCCGCCGGTTCCTGGTGAACCAGATACGATGACAGGGCGCCTGACATTCCTTCTGTTCGGGAAGATCAAGCCTTACAAAGGGGCCGATACCCTGATTGAAGCGTTCGCCCAAGTAGCGCCGGAGCTTCGCGACCAGGCAAGCGTAAAGATCGTAGGCAAGCCCTACATGGACCTCGAGCCGCTACGGGCTCTTGCCGAAGCGACAGGATTTTTGATTGACATTGATCCTGGCTACCTCTCGGACGCTGCCGTCGCCGAACTGTTTGCCCGGCCTGGGACCGTTGCCGTGTTCCCTTACCGGGAGATCGAGGCCAGTGGCGTCATGTTCCTGGCGATAGCAAATGGACGGCCAATCATCGCGTCGAAACTGGGAAGTTTTGCCGAGCTCCTCACGGACGGCACGCATGGTCACCTTGTCCCGCCTGACGACCCGGCGGCGCTGAGCGCTGCCATTACAGATATGATCGCCGACCGCACCTTTGCCGCACATTGCGCTGCCTGTGTGCGCTCGCTCGCGGACAATGTGCCGTCCTGGCAAGACATTGCCCGCCGCACCGAAGCGATTTACCGGGCTGCAGCCACCGCCCGGCCGGCCCCCACTGCGCCACTCGTGACTGCTGCTCGCGCCCGCGGGTAAGTGCTGCGATCAAGCCTTGCCACTGACGTCAGCATCAACACGATGAAGAGGATGGGCGGAAACTGCTGGTAGCCGCCGGTGAAGAAAAATAGGATCAAGCCTGGGAACACAAGTGCGGCCTGCAAGGCCGTTTTACGGCCTTGAACGAATAGTGTGACGTAGGCGATCAGGGCTGGCGCGCCATATTCAACGAGCACCTTGATGGGTGTCGTGACGAAGTAGTCGTAAGGCAGCGTCAAGATTTCGCTCGCGCCACTCCCGATCCCGAGTAGGGCTGCTGCCGGGTCAACGGACAAGACGTCATGCAAAAGCCAGAACGGGGTGACGAAGCGTTGATGACCACTTGTGCCCGGCGTTGAGAACTCTGAGTAGCGACCCGTAAACGAGTCGAGGAAGTCTGGGGCAAATACCTGGGCGACGACCAAGATCGTTGCGAGAGCAAGCCCGACAGCGGCCGCGATGACCATGCCTTTACGTCCCATCGCCACCGTCGAGCCGACCAGGAATGCTGCGATCACGAGCCAGCCGGTTCCAGCGAAGGAAAGCACCAGCCCCGCGGCAAAGGCAGCCAAAAACAGCACCCGACGCATGCCGATTGCTTCAATGATGAGCGCCAGTGCCATCATTTGCGAGAACACTGACGGCTCCACGAGTAGGAGCCCGTTAGATTTCAGGATTTCGCCGATCCCGACCTGAATTTCCAGGTTGTAGCCGGCTTCATACAAAATGGAGGGCGGGAGCAAACCGGTAAACGAAAAAACCCGGATGCCAGCGAACTGCGCTGCAAACTGCAGAATACCCAGGACCGCGACGACCATAAATGCATTGTTGACGACTTTAAAGAACGCGATCTCCTGGACCGGACGCGCGAATGTGAGCGTCGCGAAGGTGGTTAGGATCAGGAACTGAGCCAGCGAGTTCAGGTTGACCGTCGCGCCAAAGTCGCTCGGGACTGCATCGTGCCAGCCATAGCCAATCAACACGCATGCGAGGAGCGCCAGGTAGGTGATCAAGCGGCCGCGGTGGAAGACAAGCGTGCCGTTGTAGACGCCATATCCAACCAGGGCGAAGCCGATTGGCCCCACTATACTCAGTTGCTTTCCACCGAACGGCACGCCGAAACGCTGGAGCAGCAAAGATACGGCGAAGATCGCGCCGGTAAACCAAAGGATGCGCCGTTCCGTCGTGGCTGCAGCCGTAGCGTCCGGACTGTTTATCATTCGGGTCACTGCGACGCGGCCACGATGGCATGACGGCAGGCCAGGGAAACGTCCGACTTCACGAATTTCAGGCAGGTTAGCTCGTCTTGCGACGTGGTCAATCCCGTTGACGGCGGAGTGCATAACTTGAGGAAATCTGCAGAGCAGCTACGGCCGACTGCCCGGAGCCGGGTCAGCCGGGACGGCGGTGGCGCGGCTGTATCCGGCGATGTCTGCGCCTGGCCCTTGCTGACCGGGGTGGCGGCTACGATCAAGCCGAGGCCGACTGCCCCGGCCCAGCGGGCGGCCTTATTGACTAGTGGTTTCACAGGCTCGGTCCTACGTCCTCAGATGCGGCAGTTTAACAACAACTGCGGCATTCAGATCATCAATGCCGCGTCAGAATGCAACAATCATCACAAGCGCTTGTGCCGTTTCGGGCGCGCGAGTAAGCCAGCCAAAGAGTTATTGAACAAGGTTCGACATGCCGCGTGGTTTGGCTGCACATGTACGAGGCTCCGCAGCTCAGGCCGGGCTGGCCATCGGCGCGGCACTGGCTGCCTCGGTGGGTCCATTCTGCAGCCAGGTTTCGGCGCAGGCGCTGCTGGATCAATACATCTCGCCCAACATCGCCGGGCTCGGCATCCAGCCCGGGGTGACCGTGCTATCTCGCTCGCGGCCGGAGTTCGACCCGATCGGCATCAACTTCGGCGAAATCACGATCCGGCCGCAACTGCTGGAGACGACTGGGTTCGATGACAACGTAACCGGCACCCCCAGCGCCCGAGGCAGCCTCGTTGTCGAAACCAACGCTGTTTTGAACGTGCTCTACAACCACTCCGACACGACCGGATTTGCCACTCTGACAGTGGACGATAACCGGTTTCCCGAGCAGCACGGGCAGAACTACACGAATTGGACCGCTGCCATCGGCGGCACACACAGCTTTGGACTTGATACGCTCGCAGCAACGTATCAACA
>CAZZVB010000028.1:0-28145 GCA_964657445.1 uncultured Burkholderiaceae bacterium
GGATGCGGAGATCGTCGAGCAAATCAAGGAACTGCTCGACACCCGGGTGCGCCCGGCGGTCGCCAGCGATGGCGGCGACATCGTCTTCCGAGGTTACCGCGATGGCGTCGTGATGCTCCACATGCAGGGCGCTTGCTCCGGCTGCCCATCCTCCTCGGCCACGTTGAAGCATGGCATCGAGAACATGCTGCGCCACTACGTGCCGGAGGTCGTGTCGGTCCAGCAAGTCGAGCTGTAGCAGCCCGTGCCGCTGGACGACGCCGGCCGCAAGCTGCTCTTCACCGAGGCGCGTACCCGTTACAAATGGCGGGACGCGCCCGTCGGTGACGAGGTGCTGGAGGAGTTATTCAACCTCCTCAAGATGGGCCCGACATCGGCGAACTGCTCGCCCGCACGGTTTCTGTTTCTTCGGACCGCCGAGGCCAAGGAACGGCTGCGCCCCGCTTTGTCTGCCGGCAACGTGGACAAGACCGTCACGGCGCCCGTGGTGGCCGTGGTGGCGCACGACCCGCACTTCTTCGAACAACTGCCGAGGCTGTTCCCGCACACCGACGCGCGTGCCTGGTTTGCCGGCAATGAGGCTCTGGCGACCGAGACGGCATTTCGCAACGGCACGCTGCAGGGCGCTTACCTCATCATGGCCGCCCGGGCCGTCGGCCTGGATACCGGGCCGATGAGCGGCTTCGACAAGGGGCGGGTTGACGAGATCTTCTTCGCTTCGAGCGGCTGGAAGGCAAATTTCCTCGTCAATCTCGGCTATGGCGATGATGCGGGCTCGTTGCCCCGCTTACCCAGGCTGACGTTCGACGAGGCGTGCCGCCTGGAATAGCCATGCGGTTGCTGGCGATCGACGCGGCGCTCGATCAGTGTTCGGTCGCCCTGATGGAGGGCGGAGCCTGTCTCGGTTCGCGTCAGGGCGGGGATAGCCGCGCAGCGACCGCCAGCTTGCCGGCACTTGTGCACGAACTGCTGGACGACCATGGGCCGGAGTTCGACGCCGTGGCCGCCACCATCGGACCCGGCAGCTTCACCGGATTGCGCGGCGCGTTGGCGCTGGCGCATGGCCTCGCACTGGGCGCCGGGGTCCCGATCGTCGGCGTGACGGTGGCTGAGGCCCTGCTCGAACGGCTCGGGCCGTATGCTGGCGAGATTTGGGTAGCGCTCGACTCTCGCCGTGCAGGCCGCATCTTCCTTTGCCGCGGCACTCTGACCTCCGTGGAAGAACTCACCGCGCTGCCCGCTCCGGCTGGTCCGATCGGTCTGATCGGCAATGCTGCCGCTGCTGCCGGTGTGGCGCTGCGGGAGGCAGGTGCGGCGGTGACCGTGTTTCCAGTTGCTGCCGTGGCGGCTGCCGACGTGGGGCTGATTGGCCTCAAGCGCATCGCGGGGCACCTGGTCCCGCTCGGGGCGCAGCCGCTCTACATCGATGCTCCCGAAGCGCGGTCCACACTACCGTTGCGTCCAGCGCCGGTGTGATTACGGCGACACCCCACCATGCGGCCGCCCTGGCGGCGGTTCATGCCGCCAGCTTTCCCGAGGCCGGGCGGTGGAACGAGGCTGCGATGGCTGAAATCCTGGGAATGGCCGGCGTGTTCGGCTTTATCGACGACCGGGGTGGCTTGATCATTGCCCGCAAAGCTGGCGGCGAGGCCGAAATCCTCACATTGGCTGTAGCGCCCGGCTCGCGGCGGCTTGGGATCGCGAGGGCCCTGGTGGAGCAGGCGGCCTCGGCCGCCGGCGATGTCACGTGGTTTTTGGAAGTCGCTGCCGGCAACACGCCTGCCCTGGCGCTCTATGGCCGTCTGGGTTTCGCCGAATGCGGCCGCCGCCATGACTATTATAGCAAGGGCCAAGATGCGCTGACGCTGCGGCGTTGACGCGCTATCAGGCGCGGCGGATCACCACGACCGTGCTGCCGTCCGCCGCGTCCTCGACCGAGAGGACGGCGTGACCCTGTTCCGCCGCCGTCCGCGGAACATTGCGACGCGGCTCCTCGCCCTGCAATCGGACGCGTAGTAATTCGCCGGGGCCGAGTCGGTCCAAAGCGAGCCTCGTGCGAACGAAGGTCATTGGGCAGATGTCACGAGTTATGTCGAGCTCAGTCATGTCGTAATGATTGCGTTTGCATGATCTAGGAAACCTTCTCCGGGCCGTTGCGACCAGAACGCCTTTCCTTGTATAGAGCCCACCTTTATAGGCTCAGGGGGCTAAAGAGATGACTGAGGACGAGGCCGCATTTGACGTATTGGCGTTAACCGCCCAAATCGTTTCGGCACACGTTGCTTCCAACTCAGTTCCTCCGGACGCTCTGCCTGCCTTGATCCGCGATGTCCATCGCACGGTGGCAGCCCTCGGTGGCGCCCCGGCGCCCGTCGCGGAGCGCCCCCAGCCAGCGGTTCCGATCAAGAAGTCGGTCTTCCCCGACTACATAGTGTGCCTTGAAGACGGCAAGAAGCTGAAGATGCTGAAGCGCCATCTGATGAGCGCCTACAGCATGACGCCGGACCAATATCGGGAGCGCTGGGGTCTCGGCCCGGAGTATCCCATGGTTGCGCCGAACTACGCCCAGCATCGGTCATCACTGGCCAAGAAGATCGGCCTGGGCACGGGCAACCGCGGCGCCGCATAACGCGGCCCCATCCAAGGGAGAGGGGCCGGTCTCGGTCACGATTCGACACGGGGCTTGGGGATCGGCTACGCCATTTTCTCGAGTGCCGTGCTACCCATCTCGTGGCCAGGAAAGCCCCAGCATCCTATGGAATCGCGCATCGAGCGCCTTTGCGTCGAACGGGGTCTGAAGATGACGGGTCAACGCCGGGTCATCGCCCGTGTGCTGTCCGAGTCCGAAGATCATCCTGACGTCGAGGAACTCTATCGCCGCGCCGCCGCGCTGGATGAGCGCATCTCCATCGCGACCGTCTACCGGACTGTCCGGCTGCTGGAGGAAAAGGGCATCCTCGCGCGACGCGACTTCGGCGGTGGCCGCGCCCGCTACGAGCCGACGGCGCATGGCCGCCACTACCACCTCATCGACGTGGATACCGGGAAGGTGATCGAGTTCGAAGACCCGGAGCATGAGCGGCTGATGCAGTCGATCGCCGCTCGCCTGGGGTTCGACCTTGTTTCTCACCGGCTTGAACTGTTTGGCAGCAAGCGCCCGAGCAAGCGGGAAGCTGCTGCCGAGGCCCGCGCGGCCAGTGGCAACGGGGCGCGGACCGCCAACGAGCCAGCCGGTACGCCGGTGCAAGAACCACGGGCGCATCGGTGACAATCGACCGTCCCGTGATTGCCCGCTCGCCAAGGGACCGTTCCTCAGCGCGTTCCAAGTTTGGCGAGCTGCGCGCTGGCAACCTGGGGTTGCGCATCGCGGTCACGGCGGGCGAGGTGGACGCCCTGCAGGCCCTGCGCTACCGCGTGTTCTATGACGAGATGGGCGCTGAGCCGAATGCAGAAGCGATCCTGAGCCAGCGCGACTCCGACGTGTTTGACGATGTCGCCGATCATCTGATCGTCGTGGATCATGCGCTTGGCGACGGACCTGATACCGTGGTCGGAACGTACCGCATGATGCAGCGGGAAGGGGCCGCGGAAGCAGGGCGCTTCTACTCCGCGGACGAGTACGACATCACGCCGTTGCTGAGTTTCCCGGGCCGTATCCTCGAACTCGGTCGGTCCTGCGTCGATGTCCGCTACCGGGGCCGGGCGGTCATGCAACTGCTATGGCGTGGGATCGCCGCCTATGTCTTCGCCCACGAGATCGACCTGATGTTCGGGTGCGCCAGCCTGGCTGGCACCGATCCCGACGAGTTGGCGGCGGAGCTGACCTATCTACACCACAACCACCTGGCGCCGCCTGCGCTGCGGCCGCGGGCCGTGCCGGGCCGGTATGTCGATATGCGGCGGCTCGCCCCACAGGAGGTCGATAACCGCCGGGTGCTCGTGACGTTGCCGCCGCTGATCAAAGGCTATCTGCGTCTCGGCGGCATGATCGGCGACGGAGCGGTCATAGACACCCAGTTCAATACGATCGACGTCGCCATCGTGGTGAAGACGGACCTGGTCACCGACAAATACATCGACCACTACAAGCGGCAGATGCGGGACTGAGATGCCGCGGTTCAACGTCGTGATGACTGCACCACGCCTCGCCGCCGAGGCCGTGGCCGTGCTGGAGCAAGCTGGCTGCGAGATCCACTACATGCCGGCCTACCCCAGCGCCGACGCGGTAGCCGGCCGCGTGCGGGATGTCGCCGCAGATGCCGTGCTGTCCCGCCAGGGACCGGTGTTGGCGATTGCCATGGATGCATCCCCCAATCTGCGGGTCGTCGCTCGCCACGGCGTCGGGGTCGAGGACGTGGACATCCCCGCCGCGGCCGAGCGCGGCATCGTCGTCACCCGGGCGCCCGGCTCGAACACGGCGGCGGTGGCCGAACACACGATGGCGATGATCCTGGCCTTGGCCAAGCAGTTGCGGCCGCTCGGCGCCGCGATCGCGGCCGGTGGCTGGCGCGAAGGAACGCCAGCCGTGCGCGACGTCGCTGGCATGCGGCTCGGCCTGGCCGGATACGGCGCGATTGGCAAAGCGGTCGCTACCCTAGCAAGCGCCTTCGGTATGACCGTCTCGCATTATGACCCGTCGGATCCCGCGGCCGGCACATTCGCCGGCTTGCTGCCGGGTTTGGACGTCCTGTCGCTGCACTGTCCCTGGACGCCGGCGACCCATCATATGGTCAACGCCGCGGCGCTGGCGGCCTTGCCGCGGGGTGCCTACGTGGTGAACACGGCACGGGGGGGGCTGATCGATGAGTCAGCCCTGCTCGCCGCGCTCGAGAGCGGCCAGATCGCGGGCGCTGCGGTCGATGTGTTTGAGGGTGAGCCGCCCGCTGCCGGGTATGCACTACGCGATCATCCGCGGGTGATCGCCACGCCTCATGTTGCCGGCACCACCCCACGATCTCTCGTAGCGATGGGCGTCATGGCAGCGGAATGCATCGTGGCGGTCCTACAGGGCGACCCCGTGCCGGCCGGTCGCGTCGTGCAGGCTTGAGCCTCACCACGGAGAACAAGGCGACGGGGATGCTGGGCCGGCTTGGCGCTTTGAGCGGCTGGCGAGCCGACGTCGCCGCCCTGCTGCTCGGTGCGCTCGCCGCGGCGGCGCTGACCCCGGTGAATGCCATCCCCGTGCTGCTGATCAGTGTTCCGGGACTGCTGGCGCTGATCGGCAGCGCCAAGACGTGGGCAGGGGCGCTACGGCGCGGGTTCTTCTTCGGCCTGGCCCACCACATCCTCGGCCTCTACTGGATCACCGAGGCGATCCTGATCGAGGCCGCGCGGTATTGGTGGCTGGTCCCGCTGGCTGTGCCGGCCCTCTCGGCACTGCTGGCCTTGTTCATCGCCGTTCCCTGCGTCCTGTGCCGGATCGCGCCCCCAGGCTGGCGCCGCGTCATGCTGTTCGCTGGGTTGTGGACGCTGGCCGATCTGGCGAGGCAATTCATCGGGACCGGCTTTCCCTGGAATCCCTGGGGTTCGGTCTGGGCGGTTCGCGGGCCGATCGGGGATGTGCTGATCCAACCTGTGGCCTGGATCGGCGTGCCGGGCGTGACGCTGGTCACGGTCATCCTCGCCGCGACCCCGGTCCTCGGCCGGCGCTACGTCGCCTTGGCGGGGGTGGTCATGCTCGCCTGGATCGGCTTCGGGCTGCACCGCCTGGCGCAACCGGTCCATGATGCGCCCGGCGTCAGCGTCGTGCTGGTGCAAGGCAACGTGCCGCAAGGCGACAAGTGGGACCGCACCATCGCCGCCGGTGTGTTCGAGCGGTATCTGGCGCTCACGCGGGCTGGTGTCGGGGACGCACAGGCGGCCGCTCCGCACAGGCCGATCGTCGTGGTGTGGCCTGAATCGGCGAGCCCCTACCTGCTCGACCGAGACGAGAATGCCAGGAGGGCGATCTGGCAAGCCTCCCGCCCCGCCGCGGCAGCAATCGTCGGCAGCATCCGGTTCGATCCAGATGGTGCGCCCTACAACAGCATGTTCGTGCTGGATGGCCCGAACAGCTTGGCCGGCATCTACGACAAATGGCACCTGGTGCCGTTCGGCGAGTTCGCCCCGAGTTGGGTGCCGTTCGCCGTTCAGGTGGTGCCCGGCCGTGGGTTCGCCTTCGGCAGCGGCCCGAAGACGATCCATGTGCCCGGCCTGCCGGCGTTCGGCGGCCTGATCTGTTACGAAGCGATCTATCCCGCGCAACTTGTGGACGAGCACGACCGGCCGGATTGGCTGGTCAACATCACCAACGATGCCTGGTTCGGCAACTCCACCGGTCCACGGCAACATCTCGCAGCGGCGCGGTTGCGCGCGGTCGAAGAAGGCCTGCCGCTGGTGCGGGCGGCCAATACCGGGATAACCGCGGCGTTCGACTCGCTTGGCCGCGAGCTTGGCCGCCTGCCGACACAGACGGCCGGGCAGATGGTCGTGACCCTGCCGGGCAATCGCGGTGCGACGCCGTTCTCCCGCCAGGGACTTGCCATCCCGCTTCTCTTATCGATTGCTGCGTGTCTGGCAGGGCTGGGTCTGATCCGCCGGGGAAACAAGGACCGTTTGATCGGCTCGACACTTTAAAAAAGAGAAGCCGTTCATCTAATCCGTAACATTTGTTGACAATTTCAGGTTGTGTAATTAACCCTTCACTCACGCACCGACGTCGAAACGGTCGGAAAGCGAGTAGGGAGTTGCAAGGATGATGGGCGAGCAAACCGAGAGCCGGCCCAGTCCCGTCGATGTCCATGTCGGCGCCCGTATCCGTCTGCGGCGCACATTGATGGGCATGTCGCAGGAGCGTCTGGGTGATGCGCTCGGGCTTACCTTTCAACAGGTCCAGAAGTATGAGCGGGGCGTGAACCGGGTGGGCGCCTCCCGGCTGTTCGATCTGTCCCGCATCCTGGACGTGCCGATCAGCTTCTTCTACGACAACATGCCCGACTCGATGAGCGGCAACGGCTCACCCCGGTCCGGACAAGGCTTCCACGAGCAACAGGACGGGTTCGGCGCCATTGAAGACACCATGGGAAAGCGCGAAACCCTGGAGTTGGTGAGGGCCTACTACCGCATCACCGATGCCAATGTTCGCAAGCGGATGTTCGACCTGATGAAGTCGATGGCGCCTGCCGAGGAATAAAGGCTCGGGTTACGTCAGGCGCGCTTGGCCTCGATACAGTCCCAGATCGCGACCGACAGGTCGGGGCCGCCGAAGCGGGCGATTTCCTGCAGCCCCGTCGGGGATGTCACGTTGATCTCGGTCAGCCAGTCACCGATCACGTCGATGCCGACGAAAATCAGGCCGCGCTCCCGCAGCACCGGGCCGATCCGGTCGCAGATTTCGCGGTCCCGCGGCGTCAGCTCGACCGCTTCCGGCCGGCCTCCGACATGCATGTTGGATCGTGCCTCGCCTTGCGCCGGGACCCGGTTGATGGCGCCCATGGCAACGCCGTCCACAAGGATGATGCGCTTGTCGCCAAGGCGGACGGCGGGCTCATAGCGCTGGATCATCAGCGGCTCGCGCGACCTCGCCCAGTGCATCTCTAGCAGGGAGGCGAGGTTCTCGTCGTCCTCGCGGATTCGGAACACACCAGCCCCGCCATTGCCGAAGAGCGGCTTGACGATGATGTCGCGGTGCTTGGCGCGGAAGGCGCGGATCGCGGCCGTGTCCCAGGTGATCAGCGTCGGCGGCATCAGCTCCGGAAAATGCGTCACGAGCAGCTTCTCGGGCGCGTCGCGCACGCTGGCCGGGTCGTTGACCACGAGGGTGCGCGGATGGATATGCTCCAGCATATGGGTGGCGGTGATATACGCCATGTCGAACGGCGGGTCCTGCCGCATCAGCACCACATCCATGCTGCCGAGGTCGAGCGTTTCGGCCGTCCCGAACCTGTAGTGCGCCCCGCGCGCCCGCTCCACCGTGACGCTGCGTGCGACTGCGGTCAGCCGCTCAGTACGCGGGCCGGCCGGATCGGACTTGCCCTCCGTCAAGCTCATGTTCCGCACCTCGTAGTGCCATAGCGCATGGCCCCGGCGCTGCGCTTCCAGCATCAGCGCGAAGGTCGAGTCGGCGTTGATGTCAACGCTCTCGAGCGGGTCCATCTGGACGGCGACCTTGAGGGATCGAGGCATGATCTGTTCCGCAACGGTGACGCGCGAACACGTAGCAGATCACGCAAGCGGGGGCGACAACCGGCGATCAGATCGCCGCGCGCAGGGAACGGGGACATCGCCGGGCCGTTTGGGTCTAACGGCTATAAAAATGGTAGGAAGACGCTATGCGACTGACTTTGGCTGCGGTGGCCCTTGTGGCTGCCAGCGGTGCTGCACTGGCTCAGGGTACTACAACGCCAGGCACCACCTCACCCTCAACCATGTCGCCAGCCCCTTCGGCGACGCCCGGGTCACAGACGCCGAGCACAACGATCAACTCGTCGCCGCAGAGCGGCTCGACCAGCCCGAGCGCGGTGCAAACCCGCAACACCACGCAGCGCACGAGCGCGGCGCCGGTGGCGGGCCGCAACAGCTTCACGCACGGCCAGGCCGTGCAGCGGATCACGACCGCGGGCTACAGCGAGGTCACGGATCTCAAGAAAGACAACCAGGGCGTCTGGCGAGGCCAGGCCAAAAAGGACGGCAATCCCGTCTCCGTCTCGCTCGACTACCAGGGCAACGTCACCGGCCAGTAAGGCCGGGAGCCACACCAGTAATTAGGAGAGAGAGACATGCGCACCGTCGCACATCTTTATGACACGTATGAGAACGCGCAGCAGGTTGTCACCGAACTCGAGCGATCCGGCTTTTCGCATGACGATGTGAGCATTGTCGCCAACCAGGGCATCGCCCCGGCGGAGACGGCCGGCGGCATGACCGCGGCAGACCCGGCTTACACCACGACCACCGCTCCGAGTGCCGCGACCGGCGCCGGGACAGGTGCTTCGGTCGGAACGTTGGTCGGTGGCGGCGCTGGTTTGCTCGCCGGCATCGGAGCGCTGGCGATCCCCGGCGTGGGACCCGTCATCGCCGCTGGCTGGCTGGTCGCAACCCTGACCGGCGCTGGCGTCGGCGCAGCGGCTGGCGGCCTGCTTGGTTCGCTGACCGGCGCGGGTGTTCCGGACGAGCACGCCCATGTTTATGCCGAAGGTGTGCGCCGCGGCAGCACGCTCGTCACGGTCCGTTCCGATGACAGCCGTGCCACGGAAGCCGAGATGATCATGCAGCGCTATCATCCGGTGGACATCGCACAACGCGGCGCCGATTACCGCTCCGGCGGCGATTGGGACCGTTTCGACGAGAACCGCGGCAACATGACGGCCGAGGAACTTGCCGCCGAGAGGGCTCGCATCACCAATCAGTCCGCGCTGTAGCCTTCGATTGCGCTCTGCGTTGCGGGTGTTAAACCATCCGCAGCGTAGAGGAGCAGTCCATGACGGTGACGGCGCAGGCGATACCCATTCTGTCCGACAACTATGCCTGGCTGCTACGTGACGATGCGACCGGCTACACCGTCATCGTTGATCCGGCCGAGGAAGCGCCGATCGTCGCGGCCATCGAGGCATCGGGTGGCAGGCTCGATGCCATCTGGCTCACCCATCATCATGATGACCATATCGCGGCCGTAGAGCCGATCCGCAGCCGCTATGGAGTGCGCGTGGTCGGTGCGGCCGCGGATTCCACGCGTCTGCCGAAGCTCGACGAAGCGGTCCGCGAAGGCGACACCGTCGAACTCGGCAGCGCGAAGGCGCAGGTGATGGAAACACCGGGTCACACCGTAGGTCACATCGCCTATTTCATTGAACCAGGCGCGGTCCTGCTATGCGGCGATACCCTCTTCAGCCTCGGCTGCGGCCGGTTGCTTGAAGGCACGGCGGCGGACATGTTCGGCAGCCTGTCCAAGCTGGCCAAGCTGCCCGGCGAGGCGCTTGTGTGCTGCGGCCATGAATACACCCATAGCAACGCCAAGTTCGCCCTCGCCGAGGAGCCTGACAACGCCGCACTGAAGCAGCGCGCCGCGGACGTCGGACGCCTGCGCGCCGCCGGACAGCCGACGGTGCCGAGCCGTCTATCGGCAGAACTCGCGGAAAACCCTTTCCTGCATGCAGCCGACGCCGTCGCGCTCGGGGCGATGCGCACCCGCAAAGATAACTTCCGGTGAAGCTGTTCTACGCCCCGTTCAGCCCGTTCGCGCGCAAGGTCATCGCCTGCGCGATCGCACGCGGGATCGCAGGCCAATTGACGCTCCACGCGACCTCGGGCGAGCACCCCGACCTCATCGCCGTCAATCCCTTGGGTAAGTTACCCTGCCTGGTGACCGATGATGGTGTGTCGCTGTTCGACAGCCGGGTCATCTGCGAGTTCCTCGATAGCGTCGGCAATGACATCCCGATGTTTCCCGCACATGCCGCGAGGGTTCGCGCTCTCCGGCTACAGGCTCTCGGGGACGGTATTTCGGACGCGGCCGTTCTACGGCGCGGTGAGCAGGCGCGGCCCCGAGAGGCAGCGCGGGACGAGGTCATCGCCGTTCAAAAGGCCAAGATCGACCGGTCTTTGGCCATGCTGGAACATGAACCGCCCTCGGCGCATCTGGATGTCGGCAGCATCGCCGTCGCGTGCGCGCTGGGTTATCTCGATCTCCGCTTCGCTCATGAACCCTGGCAGCAGGCGCATCCGATCCTGGCGAACTGGCACGCGCAGATCATGCAACATCCCTGCATGACGGGATCGGCGCCAAGCGGCGCCTAGGCGGCCATCCTGCCGCTGACTTCGGCGCCTGCGTGCCGGTCGAGCCGCAGGAACCAGGGGAGCGACAGCAGCGACACCAAGCCGACCACGAGGAAGGCCGGCGTGACATCCTGGGTTTGCAACGTCGTGCCACCGCGCACCAGCAAGCTTGCATGCAACAGCAGCGCGGCGAAGCCGACGCCCAGACTCAGGCTGACCTGCTGGGCCGTGCTGGCGAAGCTGGTCGCGCGGCCCAGCTGCGGCAACGGCACATCGGCGTAGCCCAGCGTGTTGAGGCTGGTGAACAGTAATGACCGGAAGAAGCCGCCGACCAGCAGCACCATCAAAATGACAGCATGCGGCGTGTCTGGCCGGAACAACGCGTAGGCACACAAGAACAGACCGTTGAACGCCGCCGTGCCGATCAGGACGTTGCGAAAGCCACACCAGCGGACGATGTGCCGGATCGCCGGCTTGTTCAGCAACGCGCCCGCGGCGCTCGCAAACGTCAGCAAGCCGGCCGATAGCGCCGACAACCCGAAGCCGACTTGCAGCAGCATCGCCATCAGGAACGGGATGGCGCCGAACCCGAGCCGGCATAAGCCGCCGCCGAGCGTTGCCGCCGCGAAAGTCTGCAGCCGCATCAGCCGCAGATCGAGGATCGGATGGGCGGTCGTCCGGGCATGAAGGGAATAGAGCAACCAAAAACCGGCGCCTGCCATTAGTACGGCGACTGTCGCCCACAGCGGCATAGCATCGCGCCCGATCGACTCGAAGCCGGACACCAGCGACGCGAGACCGAGGCCGGAGAGCAGGAAACCGCGCCAGTCCAGCGGCGGCGTAGACTCCTCCCGCACGTTCGGGATCAGCGAGAGCACCAGGGCCACGCCCAGGATCCCCACCGGGATATTGATGAAAAATATCCAACGCCACGAGAAGTAGGTGACGATGAAGCCGCCCACCGGCGCGCCGAGCACGGAGCCGAATACCGCAGGCGCGGTCAGGAACGACATCGCCCGCATCAGGTCACGCTTGGGCACTGTGCGCAGCATGACGAGCCGCCCAACTGGCACCATCATCGCCCCGCCCACACCTTGCAGCAGCCGCGCGACCACCAGAAAGCCGAGCGTGCCAGCAGCGCCGCATAAGACGGAGCTGAGGGTGAAGACCGCTATGGCCGCTGCAAACACCGTCCGGGCGCCAAACCGGTCGGCGACCCAGCCACTCACCGGGATGAAGACAGCCAGGCTCAGCAGGTAGGAGGTTATCGCGAGATTGAGGCGGGTCGGGTCTTCGCCCAACGACCGCGCCATGGCAGGCAACGCGGTCGCGATGATGGTCGAATCCAGCATCTGCATGAACAGTGCGCATCCAACGATCAGCGGAACGACCAGCCCGGTCGGCGGCGCCGAAACTGCGTCTACTGTGTCAGCCGTCCGGGTTCCGGGTGGAACCGGGTCGCTCAATGATGCGGGTCGAACCCGAGGAACCCGGCGGATGGATTGGGCGTGCCGCCATTGCCCGCGAACAGCGCCGGACCCTTCGTGGGGGTTGCCGTCACACCAGTGCCACGGGCGGCCGCATCGGTCTGTTTCCGAGCAGCACGCGCTTCTGCCGCGGCCTCCTGCGCGGCCTTCCGGCGCTGGGCCGGAGTCTGCGAGGGCGCCGCAGCCTCCTGGGTCTGGCCAGGCGGCGTGTAGCGCTGCCCGCCAGGCGCACGCAGCGACAGCAGAAGGAACGAGATGTCGTTGCGGCCAAGATCGACCGACAGTTCCAGGGGCGTCACGCCCAGCAAGTTGGTGCCGTCCAGATCAGCGCCGCGGGAAATCGCGTCGCGCGCCGTCACGATATCGCCGCGGTTGATGGCGTCGAACAGCGCTTCGGTCGGGGGCAGGTCGGCGGCCGACCGGTCCGCCGGCGCCACGCTGTCCGCCCGCGGCACCGCGCCAGGGACCGCGGCAGGCGGCGGCGCGGGAGCAGGTCCACGGGGGGGCGCTTTCGGCGCGCCGGACTTCACCGTGTCGGGGCTCAATGACCCGAACTGGGCGCTCGCAGGGTGGATCGCCGCGACGGTGATGAAAAACCCGGCGGCAAGAAACAGGCTAAGTCGGATCATCGTGCGCATCCGGCACTTCTAGCCCGCCACGCGCGCCTTATCAAAACCTGCCGGTGCGGTCCCGCTATTATCCCACGCTTTCCCGCCGCCAGGCCGCCAGCGCCAGACCGAGCAGGAGCGGCAAGGCGAGCCACGCCGGCATCAGCGGGATCGCGTTGACGCCGGTCACAAGATGGTCGTGGTTGCGCCGCAGCCCGATCCACCCCGTGCCCGACGTCACGCGCTCCGGTTCCACCGATCGGATCTCGGGCGCGCCGGCCGGCTCCAGCCAATGCACGCTGCCACCGGATGCGCGCGCAATCCCGCCGATATGGTCGGCCGTCGCGCGAAGGTCGGAGATTTCGAGCGGGTTGGCCGTGCCAGCGGCCGCGAATGCGGTCCGTGCGCCGTCCGACACCTGCCAGACGCCCGGGTCCGAGGCCGGGGCTGTTCCGCTTGCACGCCCCGGCGCCGTCTGCTTCAGCGTGAGCGTGGATTGCTGGCCGCCGGGCGCCGTCACCGTCACGGGCGGCGGTGCCGTGTCCGTGGTGGTGCGCCGCTCCACAGTCAGCGTGCCGTCGTCAACCGTGGCGTTCAGCGCTTCTTCCTCGAGCGCCGGTTCCTGCATGAGCCAGTGCGCCACCCGTCGCAGCAGTTCCGCCTGCGGTCCGCCGCCCTCGTGGTCGCGGGACCACAGCCAAATCTGATCTGAAAGCAGAAGGGCGGTGCGTCCCTGGCCGACGCGGTCGAGCACGAGCAACGGCTGGCCGTCCGGACCGCTCATGACCGTCTGGCCATGCGACGCATTCGGCTGCAGGCGACGATACCAGTCGCCCCAGGCCGGTGTTCCCCCCGGTTTGTCGCCCGGCAGACCGGCTGTGACAGGGTGGCGTTCGCCAAGGGGCGTCACGACCGGACGGAACGGCCCGTCGATGACGCCGGCATTGCCGCTCATCGGTTCGGCCGGCAGGACAGGGGCGAGCGGACTGTAGGACAACGAGGCGGGTCCGCTGAATTCCGGCCCGACCGACAGCAGCAAAGCTCCGCCTCCCCGGACGTAGTCGGCGATGTTCCGCAGATAGGGCGGCGGCAGGATGCCCCGGTTGGAGAACCGGTCCAGAATGATCAGGTCGAATTCCTTGATCTTGACCTGAAACAGCTCACGCACCGGAAAAGCGATCAGCGCCAGTTCGTTGAGCGGCGTAAGATCGTCTTTTTCAGGCGGGCGCAGGATGGTGAAATGCACCAGATCGACCGCCGGGTCGGCCTTGAGCAAGCGCCGCCAGGTGCGCTCCCCGGCGTGGGGTTCGCCGCTGACCAGCAGGACGCGAAGCCGGTCACGCACACCATTGATCGACACGACCGCATGGTTGTTGAGGTCGCTGATCTCGCCTGTCATCGGCGCTGCGGTCAGTTCCACAACGCTGGGACCAGACCGCGTGATCGGGATCTCGATCGGCTGCACGGTGTTGACCGGCACCATCAGCGTGCGCGGCGGTTCGCCATCGCGCCGCAGCATCAATGGCGCCGTCTGGCCGCTGTGATCCACGCCAAGATCGTCCACAGCAACGCGGAGAATGACGGACTTACCGACAATCCCGTAGGCAGGCGCCTCGACGATGCGGATGCGACGATCGGTCTCTTCACCTGCTGCCGGGAGCAAGACGTGCAACGGCGCGGATAGTGGCGCCGAAGGAATATCGTGCACCTCGCCATCGGTCAGCATGACCACGCCTGCCAGGCGTGACCTGGGAATGTCGGCGAGGGCGTGGTCCAACGCGGTGAACAGCCGCGTGCCGTCATGCCCGGCTTCCGGCACGGTCACCGTTCGTAGATCGAGGCCCGGGATCTGAGCCGCCTCGGCGTGCAGCTTGGCGACGGCTGCATCGATAGTCGCGTTGCGCGTGCCGACGCCCATCGAGCCGGACTTGTCCACCACCACGACGGCGATGTCGTCCAAAGCCTCGCGCGTTTCCTGCACCAGCCGCGGGTTCGCGAGCCACAGCACAATCACCGTGAAGCACAGCGCCCGCAGCAATCCGCCGCGTGCCCGGCGGACCAGGGCTGGCAGTATCGCAAGGACGCAGAGCGCGGCCAGCACGCCAATCAGCCATAGTGGAACGGCCGGCACGAAGCTGACCGCGCTGAATGCCTGCATGCGCTACTGGCCCAGGCGTTCGAGGATATGCGGCACGTGGACCTGGTCGCCTTTGTAGTTGCCTGTCAGCGCATACATCACGAGGTTCACGCCGAACCGGTATGCCAGCACGCGCTGCCGCGGGCTACCGTCCACCGCCACGATGGCGCGGCCTGCCGCATCGGTGGCCCAGGCGGACGCCCAGTCATTGGAACCGATCACCACGGGGCTGACGTCGTCGTTGCTGCGATCGCCTTGCCGCTGAACCCAGACGGTGTCGCCGTCCAGCCGCCCGGGATAATCGCTCAGCAGATAGAACGCGCGCGACAAGACGTGCTCGGTCGTCAGCGGCGTCAGCGGCGGGATCGCCAAGCCGGACGCTGCCGTCCGGATAGCGTTCGGATCGCCCCGGCTATCGATCACGATGATGCCGCCGTCGCGCATGTAGTCATTCAAAGCTGTCGTGGCGGCGGATGACAGCGCCTGTCCGGAGACGACCGGCCAGTACAGCAACGGGTAAAAGCTCAGATCGTCCACACCCGGCCGCACGCCCGACGGATCGGCCAAATGGGCGGCCGTCCGTTGGTTGACGTAGTTCGATAGGCCCCAGAGCCCGGCCCGCGAGTTGTCGTCGGTCGGCTGGTCCCCGGATGCGACGTATGCCAGCCTTGTTTCCAGCGCGGCGCGCCACGGCGGCGAAGGCAGCTGGGCGTGTGCCGGCGGCCCGGCAGCGATGGCCGCCAGCATGACCGCTGCCGCGGCGGGGCGCAGCAGGCCGCGCAATCGCAGCGCGAGCAACAGGTCGATCGCCAGCAAGGCCAGCCCCGCCGCGACCAGCCAGGGGCCGAGCGCCCGTTCCTGCGTCCCTCCCGCAAGCGCCTCCTGCGTCGCACCCGAAACCGGTGCTGCGGCTTTCAGCGGCCCCATGGCCGTCGAAAGGTTCAGCGCCCGGCGCGACGCCTCCGGCCCATACAGTCCAGGAGGATGCTGTGGCGATACCATCGTGGTGGCGAACGCCGTTCCGGCCAGCGCCGTTGCAGCGGGCGGCGGCGTTTGTAGCACGCCAAACCCGTCCAAGGTCTGCGCCGGGCTCAGCGCCGCCGAGTCGGGCGCCGACGACACGCCAGCAGAGAGCGCCACCAGCCTGCGCAACATCTCCGGGAACAGGCCCGAGAGCGGAAGGTTGGACCAGTCGGCATTGGCTGTGACGTGGAACAACACGATGCGGCCTGAGCCACGGGTCGCCTCCGTCACCAGCGGCGTGCCGTCCTGCAGCCTCGCCCAGGTATGGTCGGACAAGGTGGCGGACGGTTCGGCCAGCACCTGGCGGCTCACGGTTACCTCGTCCGGCACGGCAAGGCCGGCGAACGGCGAACTGGCGGCAAAGGGCGCCAGCTTCGCTGGCTGGCTCCAGGACAGCGCGCCGCCGAGTTGGCGGTCTTCCGCGAGCAGCCGTTCCGGCAAGAGCGGGTCGGGTGCGGCGGGCTGGCCGATATCGTCGCTGGTATCGGCGCTGCGCGGGCCGGCAAAGCGGAGCAGCAGGCCGCCATTTTCCACCCACTTGCGCAACTCCGCGACTTCGCCGGGTCCGACGGGGCGGTCGGCGAGCACGATGACCGCGATCTCACGTTGCAAAAGGGTGTGCAGATCCCCGCGGCGCAGCTCGGTAAACGGCCCGAGCGCCTTCTCGAGATAGTAGAGCGCACCGACAAGCGGCGTGTCCGCACCGGCCTCGGCCGTGACCAGACCGACCGGCCGGCGGCGTATGCCCTCGTCCAGCAGCAAGCTCGCACCCGCCGAGGCCGGACCTTCCAGCACCAGCCGGGTCAAACGGTTGCGCAATTCGGGCGGCAGCACGACCGGCATCTCCACCTGCGTGTCGCCAGCCGCAGCATGGCCGGTCGCGCGGGCGAGCGTCCGGCCATCACCGCTCTGGGCGAGCACGGCCAGGTCCGCCGGGATCGGCTGCGGCATTATCGCGACCCGGGCGATGAGCCGGTCCGCTTCGGCGCGCGGCTGCAGCAGCATTTGCGCCGTGGGAGCGCTGCGGGCCACTTCGGTCACCGGGCCGGCCGATGCGAGTGCGTCCGCAAACGCCTTGTCCTCCGGCCCGGCCAAACCGTCGGCGATGTAAACGACCGAGCCTTGCATGCCTTTCATCGCCAGCGCCGCGCCCGCATGATCGTCCGGCCAGGGCAGCGGCTGCAAAGCCGCCAGCTTGGGCCGCAACTCGGCAACCGGCATGGTCGGGGAGAGCGCCGGGGGAGCGTCCTGGCCCGATCGCGCAGTCGTCAGCAACGCGGCGGGGCGGCCGGCGCGTTCGGCCCGGTCGAGCGCCACGTTTGCTGCGGCCAGCCGGGAGGGCCAGTCGGGGGCTGCGGCCCAGCCATCGTCGATGACAAGAATCAGCGGCCCACTGCCCGGCAGGGCACTTGCCGCGTCCAGCACCGGACGCGCCAAACCTACGATCAGCAGGCCGGCGGCGACGATCCGCAACAGGAGGAGCCACCAAGGCGTGCGGGCCGCCGTTTCCTCCCTGGCACGCAGCCCGAGAAGCAATCGGATGGCCGGAAACTCCTGCGTTCGCGGCGCAGGGGGAGTTACGCGCAGCAACCACCACAATGCCGGTAGCACAGCGAGCGCCAGTAGCACCCAGGGAGCCGCAAAGATCACGCGATGCCCGCCAGCGCGGTATAGAGGCCGAGCAATGCGGCGCCCGGCGGCGCATCGGTCCTATGGGTGGCGAACCCCCACCCGGCGGCCCGGCACAGTGTCCGCAACCCGTCCTGCTGGGCAGCCAAGGCGGCGGCATACGCGTCGCGGATGCCCTCGACTTGCGGTATCAGCGTGTCGCCCTCCGCTTCGACGCCGCGGAACCGAACCCGGCCGCGATAGGGCAGCGACGCTTCCGCCGGGTCGAGCACTTGCAGCAGATGGCCACGGACGGGAATGGCAGCCAGGCCGGCGATCGTCGCGCGCACGTCCGCCAGCGGGTGCAAGAAGTCACCGATCAGCACGATGCGCGCATGCGCCGGCAGTGCCGACACGCGTGGCAGGCCCTCGGGCGGGGCGGCCTCGCCAAGCGTGCTTGCCATTGCGGCCAGCGAACCGCCGGTCCGGTGGCCCAGCAGCCGCACGCGCTCGCCGCCGCGGATCAGCAGCGACGCCAGCGCCAGAACCAGCAACTCGGCCCGTTCGACTTTTTCCGGCAGTGACGGGCTGGAGCGCCAATGCATCGAGGCGGAGCCGTCGCGCCACAGCTGCACTGTCTGCGCCGCTTCCCACTCGGTCTCACGCACGTAGGTCCGCGCGGACTTGGCGGATTGACGCCAATCGATGCGCCCCGGTGTGTCGCCCTGCTGATAAGGCCGGAACTGCCAGAAGCTGTCGCCCTGCCCAACCCGGCGGCGCCCGTGGACACCTTGCGCCACCGTGGCCGCGACCCGCTCAGCGGCAACCAGCAGCGGTGGCAAAGTGGCGCCGAGCGCCTCCGCACGAAGTGTTGCCGGGCGGGCGGCAGGCTGGCCCGAAGCTGCCAGCCGCGTCGGCGTCAAAGCCGCTTCACCAGGCCCGCGATCACGTCGCGAAGCTCCACGCCTTCTGCCCGGGCCGCGAAATTCAAGGCCATCCGGTGCCGAAGCACAGGGTGTGCCAGCGCTGCGACATCGTCCAGCGATGGCGACAATCGGCCGTCCAGCAACGCACGTGCCCGCGTGGCGAGCATCAATGCCTGTGCGGCGCGCGGGCCGGGGCCCCAGGCGACGTGATGCTTGACGGTGTCGTCGGCGGCGCTGTCCGGCCTGGCGCCGCGCACCAGAGCCAGGATCGCATCGACGACGCTGTCACCAACCGGAACGCGGCGGATCAACGCCTGCGCCGCCATCAATTCCTCGCCCGTCAGCACCGCTTTCGGACGCGCCATCTGCGCGCCGGTCGTCGCAAGCAGCATCGTCCGCTCGCTTGCCAGGTCGGGGTAGGACACATCGACCTGCAACAGGAACCGGTCGAGCTGGGCCTCGGGAAGCGGATAGGTGCCTTCCTGCTCGATCGGGTTCTGCGTCGCCAAGACATGGAACGGCCTCGGCAGCGGGTGGTCCGTCCCCGCCACGGCCACACGGCCCTCCGCCATGGCTTGCAGCAGCGCCGACTGCGTGCGGGGGCTGGCGCGGTTGATCTCGTCGGCCATCAGCAACTGGCAGAAAACCGGGCCAGGGATGAACCGGAATGACCGGCGGCCGCCGGCTTCCTCGTCCAGCACTTCAGAACCGGTGATGTCGGCCGGCATCAGGTCGGGCGTGAACTGGACGCGCTTGGGCCGCAAGCCGAGCACTGTGCCCAGTGTCTCCACCAGCAAGGTCTTACCCAATCCCGGCACGCCGACCAGCAGCACGTGGCCGCCAGCCAGCAGGCTGATCATCACCTGATCGACGACCTCTTCCTGGCCGAAGATGATCCGCCCCACCTCGGCCCGGGCGGCCGTTGCGCGTTGCCCGAGCGCCTCGACGTCCGCAACCAGTCCTTCACCCACTGTCACCGACATCCAAGGTCCTTCCAGGCTGCCTCGAAGACCGCGGCAATCGCGCTTAAGCCACCGATATGGCGGCGAGGTCTTTCATCGTCAGGGGGATGCTACCTATATCCCGCGATAACGAAAGCAGCGGCGGAGGTCGGAGAGCGCGTTGTGAACGATGCCATGCCGGACCCCTCGCGCGGTTGGAGCCGCTCTCCGGACACAGGAGAAAGCGGGCCGAACCCGATTGCCAGCATCGGGCCGGTCAACCCGCCCGCGAGCTGTAGAGTGCGGCCGGGTAGGGTCGAGTGCGGTGATCTGCCGTTCCTGATCAAACGCGACGGCACCTGGCTTTATCGTGGAAGTCCAATCAATCGTAAGGAATTGGTGTGCTTATTCTCGGGTGTGCTCAAGCGCGAGGCTGACGGATCGTTCTGGCTCGAGACGCCTGCGGAACGTGGCAAGATCGATGTCGAAGATGCGCCGTTCGTCGCCGTGGAGGTTGCTTGGGCGGGCGGCCTGCGCGACCAGGTTCTGACGTTCCGCACGAATATCGACCAGATGATCACCGCGGGACCTGATCATCCGATACGGGTCGCCCACGACTTGTTGACCTGCGAGCCCACGCCGTATCTGCACATCAGGGCTGGCGTTGGCCCGGCGCCGATTGAGGCGCGCATCGGCCGTGCGGTGTATTACGAACTCGTTGCCCTGGCCGTGCCCGGCGTGGTGCGAGGCCGCAAGGTGCTTGGTGTGTGGAGCAGCGGCGCGTTCTTTTCCCTGGGCGACCTGCCCACCAACGAGGATTAGAGTTTGGAGTTGTCGGAGTTGCGGGCCCGCTTGGCGGGACGTGACGGAACTGTGCCGGCCGTTTCGGCGGACGCGCTTGCGTCCCTGGCGACGAGCGATGACATCGCCGATCTCGCAACCCGGCCGCTGGTTCCGGCGGCGGTGCTGGTCGGGATTATCCACGGCCGTGAACCCGGTATCCTCCTGACCAAGCGCACATCGACCCTGTCATCGCATGCCGGGCAGGTGGCGTTTCCCGGTGGCCGTATCGATGCGGGCGAGGACGCTCTCGCCGCCGCGTTGCGCGAGGCGCAGGAGGAGGTGGGCTTGCCGAGCGACCTGGTCGAAGTCACCGGCTGGCTGCCGGATTACGTGACAGGAACCGGCTTCCGCATCACGCCGGTCATCGGCCTGCTCTCGCCGGGTTTCGTCCCCGTCCCATCCGCGGCCGAGGTGGAGGAGGTCTTCGAGTTGCCGCTCTCGATCCTGCTCGACCCGGCGGCGCCGGAGAAACGTCGCGCCGTCTGGAAGGGACGGGACCGGGAGTTCTGGGTATGGCCGCACACGCGCCATTATATCTGGGGCGCCACTGCCGCGATCCTCGTGCACCTGGCCCACCGGCTGCGCGCCGAGGCGGGCTGATGTTCCGGTTCGGTGAGGCTTTCCTCGCCATCGCACCAGTTCTGGCGGCTGCGCTGCTTTACGGCATCGTCTATCGGCGCCTGCCGAGCCGCAGGTCGGTCGCGTTGATTACGGCCGCCGAGATCGTTCTCGCCGCCTTGCTGATCTGGCAGGGAACGTCCGTGGGTTTGCATCCGCACGAGCGATACATTCCGGCTAAACTCGATGACGGAAGCGTTGTCGAAGGTCATGGCGGATAGGCTCACCCGGCTACTCGACGATCCTGCGGTCCGGCGGCTCCTCGGCCTGTTGCCGTCAGCAAGGCTGGTGGGTGGCTGTGTCCGTGATGCCTTGTTGGACCGGCCGAGTGCGGACATCGACCTGGCGACGCCGGACGCACCGGAGCAGTCAGCGAATGTGCTGGCAGCCGCCGGCGTGCGCGTGATCCCGACGGGGATAGCGCATGGCACGGTGACCGCCTTGCTGGATGGCCGCGCATTCGAAGTCACCACGCTCAGGCGCGACGTCTCGACCGATGGCCGGCATGCCGAGGTCGCCTGGACGGCCGATTGGCAGGAGGACGCCGCCCGCCGGGACTTCACCATCAATGCCATGTCGCTATCCGCCGACGGAACGCTGCATGACTATTTCGGCGGCGCCGATGATCTGCGCCTTGGGCTGGTCCGTTTCGTCGGAGAGCCGGTTGCCCGCGTGGCAGAGGACTATCTGCGCATCCTGCGCTTCTTCCGGTTCTTTGCCCGCTACGGGGCCGGCCCGCCTGATCCCGCGGCGATCGCGGCGATCGAGAATGGCGTCCCAGGACTCGCCATGCTCTCAGCCGAACGGGTGTGGGGCGAGTTGAAGCGCATCTTGCAGGTGCCCGACCCCGGCAGGGCACTCATGTTGATGCAGCAGACCGGCGTGCTGGCGGCCCTTGTCCCGGAAGGGTTTGACGTGACTGGCGTTGGCGCATTGCCGCCTGACCCGGTGTTGCGAGCCGCCCGCCTGCTGACGGGTGACCGGGCAGCCTTCGCGGCGCGGCTACGTCTGTCCGGCGCCGAAACCGAGCGGCTGACTGCCCTGGCCGGTCCTCCGCCGGAGGGCGATGATAACGAACTTCGCCGGCGCCTCGCCGACACGGCGCCCGACATCCTCATTGGACGGTCGCTGCTCGCTGGGCAGCCGGAGGCCGTACGCGACCGGATACGCAGCATCGAGCGGCCGGTATTCCCACTCGAAGGCCGCGACGCTTTGGCGCTGGGAGTGTCGCCGGGTCCGGCCGTCGGCGCGCTGCTGCGCAACGTCCGCGCCTGGTGGCTCGCGGGCGGCTGCCTGGCCGATGCCGGCGACTGCCGGGCCGAACTGGCGAGGCAGGCCGCCGCCTGTTAACAGACCGCCCATGGACGCCACGACACCCGGCTCATTGCTGGCGGATCGCCGCCTGACCGAGCTTGGAACGACACCGCTTCTTCACCGCCTGTGGCGCGAGCATCTGCGCCGCCACCTCGGGCGGGTCGTCATCGTGCTCGTGCTGACGGCGCTGATGGCGGGCCTGACAGCGCTCTATCCCGTGATCATCGACCACGCCTTTTCCATGTTCGCCGCCAAAGACCGCCGCATCCTCTATCAGGTGCCGGCACTGGTCGTCGTCATCACGTCGCTGAAGGCGGCCACCACCTATGGTCAGACGGTGCTGACCCAGAACCTGGTGCTCAAGACGATCCGCGAGTTGCAGTCGCGGATGTTCGCCCACCTGACCATGGCTGATCTGGCGCGGGTCGAACGCGAAGCGCCTGCCCAGCTCGCCGCCCGTTTCACGACCGACGCCGCGACGATCCGCGAAGCGATGACCCGGGCGGTCGGCGGCATCGCCAACGCCATCACCGTAATCGGCCTGATCGCGTCCATGCTGTGGCTGGATTGGGTGCTGTGCCTGATCGCGGCAGCGCTCTATCCGCTCGCCGCCTTGCCGATCCAGAAAATTGGCAAGCGTGTCCGCCGCGCGTCCGGCGGCATGCAGGAGCGTATGGGCGAGACGGCGACCATGCTGACCGAAAGCTTCACACAGGCGCGCACGGTGCGCGCCTACCGGCTGGAGCAGGTGGAGACGGCGCGTGCCGACCGGGCGTTCGGCCAGCTCAATCGCGCTTTGATGCGCATGACCCGCACCCGCTCCGGCGTGGATCCGATGCTGGAAGTGCTCGGCGGCGCTGCGGTGGCGGCGGTGATGGGGTTTGCCGGCTGGCGAGCCGCAGTCGGCAGCAGCACGGTGGGCAACTTCACCGGGTTCGTCGCCGCGTTGCTGATCGCCTCGCAGCCGCTGAGGGCGCTGGGATCGCTCAATGCGGCCGTGCAGGAGGGCGTGGCAGGCCTTGTCCGCGTGTTCTCCGTCATCGACGAACCGACCGGCGTCGTTGAACGGCCCGGCGCCGCAATCCTGCCGCCGGGCAGCGGCCGGGTGGTGTTCGAGGGGGTGCGGTTCGTCTATCCCGATGGCCGGGAAGGGCTGCGCGGACTGTCCTTCACGGCCGAACCCGGCACGACGGTGGCACTGGTCGGGGCGTCCGGCGCAGGAAAATCGACCGCCCTGGCCCTCATTCCGCGGCTGCATGACGCAGCGGAAGGGAGCATCACCATCGATGGCGCCGATGTTCGCGACGTGACGCTGGATAGCCTGCGCGATGCGATCGCTTACGTCGGACAAGACACCCTGCTGTTCGACGCTTCGGTCGGCGCCAACATCGCTCTGGGCCGGCCCGGCGCGTCCCAGGCCGAGATCGAAGCCGCGGCCGATGCGGCGGCCGCCGGGTTCATCGGCGATCTCCCCAACGGCTTCGACATGCCGGTCGGCACGGGCGGCACCCGGCTGTCCGGCGGCCAGCGGCAGCGGGTCGCACTGGCCCGGGCGCTGCTCCGCAATCCGCGGATCCTGTTGCTGGATGAAGCGACCTCCGCGCTGGACGCAGAAAGCGAAGCCGCGGTGCAGCAGGCGCTTGCCCGGCTTCGCGTCGGCCGGACCACCGTCGTGGTGGCGCATCGTCTTTCCACCGTCCGGGACGCCGATCTCGTCGTCGCGATGGCCGATGGCAAAGTCGCCGAACAGGGCACGCACGCGGAACTGATGGCGAGGGATGGGCTTTACGCGCGCTTAGTGCGCACCCAAGCCTTTGCGGGCTAAGCAGGATGTGCGATGACCGATCGGTCAGCAGCCTTATGGCTCCCCGGGGAGACCGAACTTGAGCTTGGATGAAGAGACGACGGTCCACACCGATGATCCCCAGATCGATCATCCGCGTGCGGATGAACAATCTCCGGAGCGCCGGCCTGCACCCGGCAAGGACGACGGGGACGATAAGAAGTCGTCAGCCAAGAGCGACGGTTCCGGCGACGAAAAGCAACCGGAGAAGAAGCAAGAGGACACTGCCAAGAAGACTTCACCCTGGGTGAAGGTCATCGGCGTCCTGGTCGCCGTGCTCGCGATCGGCGGTGGTGTTTACTATTATCTTTCGACGCAGAATATCGAAGACACGGATGACGCCTACACCGATGGCCGGGCACTGACCATTTCACCGAAGGTCAGCGGTTATGTCGTCGAGTTGCTGGTGGACGACAACCAGCGCGTCAAGACCGGCGATGTGCTCGCGCGCATCGATCCCCGCGATTACATCGTCGCCCGGGACCAAGCGCGCGCCAACCTCATCATCGCCAAGGCGCAGAAGGATGCCGCCGACTTCAACGCGCAGATCGCGCGCAAGAACTTCCCGGCGAGGCTGCTGCAGGCGCAAGGCCAGTTGCAGCAGGCGCGCGGCCAGCTGTTCCAGGCGCAGACCGACTACAAGCGCCAGCATAGCGTGACGAGGGAAGCCACCACGCAGCAGAACGTCGATCAATCCACGGCCCAGCTACAACTGGCCGAAGGTCAGGTGACGGCGGCCGAGGCCGCGGTGCAGCAGGCTGAGCCGGTGCAGCAGAACATCGGGTCCGCCGACCAGCAGGTCAGCCAGCTGGACGGGCAGATCAAGCAGGCGCAGGCGCAGCTCGATCAGGCCGAGCTGAACCTCAGCTATGCCACGATCAAGGCGCCGCAGGATGGCTGGATCACCAAGCGCAACATCGAGGTCGGCAACTACCTCCAGGTCGGCGCTTCGATCTTCTCGATCGTGACGCCGCAGGTCTGGGTGACGGCGAACTTCAAGGAGAGCCAGTTGGCCCGGATGCGGCCGGGTCAGAGGGTCACGTTCCGCGTGGATGCCTATCCGAACTTGAAGCTCGAAGGCCATGTGGACAGCGTGCAACTCGGTTCCGGATCGAAATTCACCGCGTTCCCGCCGGAGAATGCGACCGGGAACTTCGTCAAGATCGTTCAGCGCGTTCCGGTCAAGCTGATCATCGATCGCGGCATGGATCCGGCCGTCCCGCTACCGCTCGGCCTTTCGGTGGTGCCGACGGTGCAGTTGCAGTGACGGCCCCCGCGTGAGCGGCGCCGCAGCCCGCGACAAAGCTGCCGCAACCGCTACCGACAAATCCGACGCGGCCTGGAAGCCGAAGGCGAACCCATGGGCGATCGCGGTCGTCGTCACGCTGGCCGCGTTCATGGAAATCCTCGACACCACGATCGTGAACGTGAGCTTGCCGCACATCGCGGGCTCCGTGTCGGCGTCGTACGACGATGCGACATGGGCGCTGACGTCCTACCTCGTCGCGAACGGGATCGTGCTGCCGATCTCGGGCTTCATCGGCCGGGTGATCGGGCGCAAGCGCTACTTCCTGATCTGCATCGCCATGTTCACGGTGTCCTCCTTCCTATGCGGCACCAGCACGAGCCTGGGTGAGCTGATCGTATTCCGGCTGCTGCAAGGCTTCTTCGGCGGCGGGCTGCAGCCGAACCAGCAATCCATCATCCTTGACACGTTCGAACCCGCGCAGCGCGGCAAGGCGTTCGGCGTGGTGGCGGTCGCCGTCATCTTCGCGCCGATCATCGGCCCGACGCTCGGGGGTTGGATAACCGACAACTACTCCTGGCGGTGGATCTTCTTCATAAACATCCCCGTCGGGATCTTCGCCTTCTTTGCCGTCACAGCGCTGGTCGAGGATCCGCCCTGGGTGAAGCGCATGCGCACCAGCGTGCGCGACTTCGACTACATCGGGCTTGGCCTGATTGCGCTCGGGCTGGGCAGCCTGCAGATCATGCTCGACCGCGGCGAGGACGATGACTGGTTCGGCTCCCGGCTGATCGTGACCTGCGCAATCCTCGCCGTGGTGGGGATTGTTGGCGCCATCTGGTGGCTGATGGTTGCGAAGAAGCCGATCGTCAACCTGCGTGCCTTCGGCAATCGAAACTTTGCCGTCGGCTGCGTGATGATCGTGGGGATCGGCGCCATCCTGTATTCCGGCTCGATCCTGCTGCCGCAACTGGCCCAGCAACGGCTGGGCTACACGGCGACGCTGGCCGGGCTGGTGCTGTCCCCTGGTGGTCTCCTCATTCTGTTCCTGATCCCGATCATCGGGCGCGTGCTGCCCTATATTCAAACCCGCTACATCATCGCCTTCGGGTTTTTTAGTCTGGGCCTGGCATACAGCTACGCACACAGGGTGACGCCGGACGTGACCTTCACGACGCTGGCGCTGATGCGGGCCGCGCAGACCCTCGGCCTGGCGTTCCTATTCGTGCCGACCAGTGCGATCGCCTATTCGACGCTGCCGCGGACCATGAACAGCGACGCGAGTTCGCTCTACGTGATGCTGCGCAACGTTGCGGGCTCGATCGGGATTTCGCTGGCCACGGCGGGCATCGTCGAGCGGACGCAGGTCCGGCAAAGTTACCTCGCCGACAACCTCAACCCCTTCAATCCGGCCTTCAACCAGTATCTTGCGACGACCCAGCACACCTTGCTCGGCATGGGACGCGCGGCCGGCCAGGTGAGTAGCCAGGCGATGGGAATGGCGTTGCAAACGTTGCAACAGCAGGCGGCAGTGCTCGCCTACCGCGACGTGTTCGCCTACTGCGCAATCGCAGCGTTTTGCATCGTGCCGATTACGTTCTTGTTCGATGCTCGCACAACCCGAGGCGCATCGGCCGGAGCCGGGCACTAGACGGGCGGGGATTGCGGCGCATGAGCGGCAGCCAGGAGTGGCAACCGAAGGCTAACCCTTGGCTGATCGCGCTGGTCGTGACCCTCGCGGCGTTCATGGAAATCCTGGACACCACGATCGTCAACGTGGCGCTTCCGCACATCGCCGGGGCGTTGTCGTCCTCGAACGATGAGGCAACCTGGACGCTCACCTCCTACCTCGTGGCAAACGGCATCGTGCTGCCGATCTCGGGGTTCTTCGGCAACAGGCTGGGCCGCAAGCGCTACTTCCTGATTTGCATCGCGATGTTTGGCCTGTTCTCCTTCCTGTGCGGCGTCGCCACCAGCCTGCCGCAGTTGATCCTGTTCCGCCTGGCGCAAGGCTTCTTCGGCGGCGGTCTGCAGCCGAACCAGCAGGCCATCATCCTGGACACTTTCCCGCCGGAGAAGCGCGGCGCCGCCTTTTCGATCACCGCCGTCGCCACCATCGTGGCCCCGGTGCTGGGGCCGGTGCTGGGCGGCTGGATCACCGATAACTACAGTTGGCGCTGGATCTTCTTCATCAACATCCCCGTCGCAGCGCTCACCTTTTTCGCGGTCGGCGCGCTGGTCGAGGATCCGCCCTGGCTGTCCAGCCAGCCCAAGCGAAGCATCGACACCATCGGCCTGGGCCTGATCGCGCTCGGGCTGGGCTGTATGCAGATCGTCATGGATCGCGGCGAGGACGACGACTGGTTCGGCTCCAACTTCATCGTCGGCATGTCGATCGCGGCCGCGGTCGGGCTTTTGGGCGCGATCGGCTGGCTGCTGACAGCCAAGAAGCCGATCGTCAGCCTGCGTGTCTTGGGGGACCGCAACTTTGCGCTCGGCTGCTTCTGCACCTTCGCGCTCTTTGCCATCGTCTACTCGTCGGCCGTGCTGATCCCCCAATTGTCGCAGGAGGTGCTGAACTACAATGCAACCTTAGCCGGCCGGGTGTTGGCGCCGGGCGCCGTCGTGGTGATCTTCATCATTCCGGTCATTCAGCAGCTCATGAAGGTGGTGCCGACGAAGGTGATCATCGCCGCCGGCTTCATGGCAATCGGCAGCGGCTTGGTTTACTCGACACGCCTGTTCCCGACGATCGACTACGACACGCTGACGCTGATGCGGGCCGCGCAATCGGTGGGG
>CAZZVB010000029.1:0-8656 GCA_964657445.1 uncultured Burkholderiaceae bacterium
ATCTTGGCCGTCTCTCCCGGCTTCACCGCTGCCACATCCACGGCAAGCTCACGAGGGTTGGTGACCTTGGAGCCATTCACGGTCTGGATCACGTCACCCGGCTGCAGGCCGGCCTTCGATGCCGGACTGTCCGGCTGGACATTGGCGACCAGCGCGCCCGCAGACGAAGCAAGATGCATCGCGGCGGCCATCGGCGCCTCAATGCCCTGCGCCTCGACGCCCAGATATCCCCGCGTGACATGGCCAGACGCCTCAATCGACGCCACCACGCTCCGCACCGTGTCGGACGGTATGGCAAAGCCAATGCCGACGCTGCCTCCGGTCGGGGACAGGATGGCGGTGTTCACGCCGACGACCTTGCCGTCCTGCGTGAACAACGGCCCGCCCGAGTTGCCCTGGTTGATCGGCGCGTCCACCTGGATGAACGAGTCATACGGGCCATTGCCGATGTCGCGCCCGCGGGCGGAAACGATGCCCGCCGTGACGCTGCCGCCGAGGCCGAACGGGTTGCCCACCGCGACGACCCACTGCCCGGGCTTCACGTCATTCGACTCGCCGAGCTGGATGAACGACAGCTTGTGCCCGGCATCGACCCGCAGCACCGCCAGGTCTGTCTTCGGGTCGCGGCCGATGATCTTGGCCGACAGGTTCGTACCGTCATCGAGGGTGACGGAGACGGACTGGGCATCCTTCACCACGTGGTTGTTCGTCACGATCGTGCCGTTCGCGTCGATGACGAAGCCCGAACCGCGCGCTTCGACCGCGTGACCGCGACCGTGCCCGCCGCCCATGCCGGGGAAGCCCGGGAAGCTCGGCGCATCGTCCGCGGCATCCTGTTGCGGCTTCATCTTGGTCGTGATCGACACGACGGCGGGACGCACCTGGGTCACCAAATCCGAAAAGTCGGGGATGAGATGCTGCGTGCCCGTCGGCTGGATCGCTCCGGACGGCGTCTGCGTGGCGGAGGTCGTGGCCGGCGCCTCGTCGGCCCGGCCGGCATGTCCGGCCGCATAGCCGCCAAGCGCCGTGCCGGCCAATAGGACCGCGGCCAGTGTGGTGCGGCCGCGACCGGTCTTAGTGGTTTTACTGAGTTGCATCGCCAACCATTCCTACTGCATGAGGGTGCACGAACACCGATCCCGTCCCATTAAGCGCTCCAAGCTAAACGTTGCCCTGGCGCAAAGGTGAAAACGCAGACAGATGCGGCCGGAACGCGCGCAGCAGCAGCAATAGGGCCTGATCATGGGTCGGTACACCCGAATTAGCCTCAGGACCCGGTTTTCCGTGACGTTGGCGGCACTGGTGTTCATCGTCACAGGCGCGTTCGGGGCGCTGTTTGCGGAGCATGCGACGACGGAACTGCGCGACCGGATCGGCCAGTCCCTGAACGATGACGCCCAGCGGGTTGCCGATCGGCTGGATCAGGAAATGGCGGACCGCTCCCGCGAGCTCGGCCTGCTGGGCGCGCTCGATCCGATGCGCAATCTGCAGGACAGCGCCGCCGTCCAGGCATTGTTGAACAGCCTGCGCCGCAGCCAGCCCGACTATCTGTGGCTGGCGGTGACGAATGTTCCCGGCCAGATCGTCGCGGCCACCGATGGCGGCCTCGTGGGCAGCGACATCGCGGGCGTGTACGATTTGCGGGACCAGTTGCGCGGGCGAGCCAACAGCACGGCCGACCCGATGCGCATCGTCCGCCCCGGCAGCACGGCGCCGCCGCTGCCGCCCTATGACGAACAGCGCCAGATCAACATCAGCCGCCCGATACGCGCCGCCGACGGCAACGCGGTGGGCCAGATCGTGGCGCAACTGAGCTGGGAGTGGCTGCGGGCGAACATCGGCGGACTGCTGTCGTTCGATGACGAGCGGAAGATGAACCGCGAAAGTCTGGTCATCTCCACCTCCGACATCGTGCTGATCGGGCCGCCGGAGATGGTGGGCCGCCGCCTCGTGCTGCCGCAGATCAGCCGCGCCCGCGCCGGCATCTTCCAGTGGGCGACCGACCTCTGGCCCGACGGCAAACGCTACATCAGCGGGGCGAACTTCGCCGCCGGCGACGGCCAGTTTCCCGGCGCCGGTAGCGTGCCGATGCAGTGGACAGTGCTTGTGCGCGAGCCAGAGGCCACGGCGTTCGCCCCGGTGCAGCAACTCCGGTGGCAAATCCTCCTGTTCGGGCTGGGCTTGTCGGCGGCCGTGGCCCTGATGGGATGGATCGTGGCCGGGGTCATCACCGGCCCGCTGCGGCTGATTGCGAACGCCGCCGACAGCTTGCGCCGCGGCGAGAATGCCGAGTTGCCCAGTTTGCGGGGATCGACGGAGGTCGAGTTGCTCTCCGCCTCGCTGCGCGCCCTGATCGCCACGCTGACCTTCAAGCAGGTCAGGCTGGACGAGCTGGAATCGGCGAGCCAGCACGATCCGATGACGGGATTGCTGAACCGGGTGGGGCTGCAGCTCTGGCTGTCGCGCGCCTTGGCGCACGCACGGTCGGAGCCATCGGGGCTGCTGGTGCTGGTGGGCGACCTCGACGGCTTCAAGCAGGTGAACGACAGCCACGGGCATGCCGCCGGTGACCTGCTGCTACAGGAAGTGGGCCAGCGCCTGCAGAAATCCGTGCGCCCGCGTGACGCGGTGGCGCGCATGGGCGGGGACGAATTCATCGTCGTGCTGCACGCGCCGCTTGGTTTGGCGGACCGGCTGGCGGTGGAGACGGCGCATCGCCTGTGGTCCCAAGTGACGGAGCCCTACGATGTCGGCGTTGGCGAACGGGTCGCCATCGGCCTCAGCCTCGGCGGCGCCGGCTGGCCGGAGGATGACCGCCAGCTCGATTTGGTGCTGAACAAGGCAGACGCCGCGTTGTATGCCGCCAAACGGGCGGGAAAGGGCCGGATCGTGTTCCATCGGGAACCCGCGTTAGGGTAGCCGAACGCGCCCGGCCGCGCTATTTCTCCCGCCGGCGCCGGGTTAGCACAGTGGTAGTGCAGCGGTTTTGTAAACCGAAGGCCGGGGGTTCAAATCCCTCACCCGGCACCAGCCTGCCGAGCTCTGTCAAATTGACTCACCCGCTGGAGATTAGGTCGCACTCTTGGTCAGCGCGGTCCCCATGACTCCCGCTTTGTTGGCACGATCCCAGCGTTCGCCAGCCGCGTGACGGTGTTGCCGGGGCTTATGCAGGCCCTTCCGATCGTAGCCGCGCCCTTCATCGGCAGCTTCCTCGGTGTGCTGGCCCGGCGATTGCCGGAACACCGGCCTGTGGCTCTGGCTCGCTCGCATTGCGACACCTGCGGCCACACGCTCAGCCCGCTCGAACTTATCCCGATCGCCAGTTTTCTCATGCAGCGAGGCCGCTGCCGCCACTGTCATGCACCGATCGCGCGCGTGCATCTCTGGATCGAATTGGCGGCCGTCGCAGTCGCCCTGTCGGCGGCCGTGTGCGAACCGGATGCGGCGTGGCTGTGGGCCGACTGCGCGCTGGGATGGACCTTGCTGGCGCTTGGCTGGATCGACTGGACGCATCTGCGCCTGCCCGACGTGCTCACCCTGCCGCTCATCCTGGCGGGCCTGGGTGCGACCGCACTGCTGGACGCGGAGGCGGCGCCCGATCATGCGCTGGCGGCGGCGCTGGCCTACACATCGCTCTGGCTGATCGCCACGCTGTATCGCATGTGGCGGGGGCGCGAGGGGCTCGGTGGGGGTGACGCCAAGCTGTTCGCGGCCAGCGGCGCATGGGTCGGGCTGGCAGGGCTGGCGCCGGTGCTGCTGATCGCGGTGGCGGCCGGGCTGGCCGTCGCCATCCTCCGCGGGGGCGGGCTGCGGGCGTCAACGGTCATCCCGTTGGGAACATGCCTCGCGCTGGCAACCTGGATCGTTCGTCTTGCCGCTTTGTGAGCTGCAACGAGAATGACACGATGCGGCAACCGCGTTTTGCACTAAGGGCTTGGAACTTGCGTCCGGAATGGCCGATGCGTCTCGCCGCCTGTGCCCTGCTGTTCTGCTCCATCGGCGCCTGCGCGGCATCGGCGGGCGCCGTGTTGGACCGGGTCCGGACCGCCGGCGTCGTGCGGTGTGGCGCCGTCATCCGGCCTGGGCTGGCCTTTCCTGCGCCCGATGGCACATGGCACGGGCTCGAGGCCGATATTTGCCGCGCCATCGCCGTGGCAGTCCTCGGTTCGGACGGCCGGTACGAGGTCCATGCCTACGCCCCCGTCACCCGCAGCTTCGACGCGGTGCGCGCAGGGGAGGACGATGTGTCCTTCCTCACCACGTCCGAGATCCTCGGCGAACACGCGCTATCCTCCGTGCTGCCCGGCCCTGCCGTGTTCTACAGCACATCGGCCGTGATGGTGCCGGCCGCCTCCCCTGCCCGGCACCTGGCGGACCTCGCCGGCATGACCGTTTGCGCCGAACCCGGCACTGGCCCCGAGCGCACCCTGATCGCCTGGTCGGACAAGCATCGCGCCGGGCTGCATATCTTTATGTTCCAGGAATCGGACGAGATGCTGGACGCCTTTTATAGCGGCCGCTGCGATGCGATCGCCCACGATGCCGTCAACCTCGCTGCGATCGGGTTGCAGGCGGCGGCGGACGGCCATAGGGCGCGCCTACTGCCCGAACCCTTGGCCGCGGCGCCGGTCCTGGCCACGACCCCGCGGGGCGACGGCGATTGGGCAGCCATCGCCGGCTGGACAGTGGCCACGCTGCTGCAGGACGCGGACGCCGAAAGCCTGCCGCTGGCTGGCGCGCCCCTCGGCCTGGCCGACGATTGGCAGGCCGCCGTGCTGAAAACCGTCGGCACCTATCGCGACATCTACGGCCGCACGGTCGGCGCCGGGTCACCGCTCGATCTGCCGCCAGGCCTGAACGCCGTTTGGAACGAGGGTGGCTTGATCTGTCCGCCCGTTTCACAGTGAGCCGCTGTCCAAGCACCGTTGCAGGAGCCTGCATGCGCCGTTCGATCCTGAAGACCTGCTCCGCACTCGTGTGCGCGGCAATCCTCTGCAACCCGGCCGGCGCGCAATCCGCGGCGCCAAACGTCATCGGCCAGCCGTTGCAGGGCGCCAACAGCCCTTACGCGATCTACTATCGTGACCCGGCCGGCAATCCCGCGCTGCAACGGCAGCAGATGGTCGATGCGCTGCGCCAGCGGGTTAGATACGTTTTCGTGCTGTTCCAGGAAAACCGGTCGTTCGACAGCTATTTCGGCAGCTTTCCCGGGGCGAACGGCCTGTTCTCGGACGGTTTGCAGCCGCGCCCAGCCTCCGCCACGCCGGGCTTCAACCAGCCCATCATGAACGTGGACGGCACGATGGCCGTGCAGCCGCCGTTCCTGATCGGCCCGGCGCAGCACGCCGCCGACCTCGACGATATCGACCACGGCCACGCCCGCATGGCCGCCAAGATGGACCTGCCCGGCGGCACCGGCACGCCGCTGATGGACAAGTTCTCCCTCGTCGAGGAGGAGAAATATACGCTGCCAGGGGCCAAGACGCCGAACCTCAAGGCCAAGCAGTTCGGCGAACTCGCGATGGCGTACGAGGATTGCGACACCGTGCCGTTTCTATGGAACTACGCCGCGCGGTTCACCCTGTTCGACAACATCTTCCAGACCACGGTCGGGCCGTCCACGCCCAATGCCATCGCCATGATCTCCGGACAGACCGGCGAGACCCAATGGGTCAAGCACCCCGACCAGGCTGCAACCGGGATGCCCGTGCTGGCGGACCCGATTCCGTTCTGGGGGTCGAAGGCGGACGACACCACCGGCGCGCTGCGTCAGCCGGCCAACGCGAAGCGCGAGACAAGCGGCAAGAACGACAACGGCATGTTCTCCAACACCGCGCCGAACCTGACGTTCGCCAGCCTGCCGCTGACCCTCGCCGGCAAGTCGCTCCCGAGCGTGACCGCAGCGGACAGCAAGCCGGACACCGACCTGGCCGATCTGTCACAGGACATCCCCGCGATCGCAGGCCTGGGGCACGCTCCATTGGCGTGGCGCTGGTATGAAGAGGGGTACGATCACGAACCCACCGACGCCAGCGCGGACGCTTCGCACGACAGCTATGTCGGCCACCACAATGGCGCGCAGTATTTCGGCTACATCTCGAACAACCGGGAGATGACGCAGAACCTGAAGGGCCTTGGGGACTTCTTCACCGACCTGGAGGCGAAGGCCATGCCGCAAGGCGGCGGCGTGATCTACGTGCGCGGCGGATTCACCGACATCAATGGCCTGAAACCAGCGTTCAACGCCGCCGCCTTCCCCGGCAACGCCGAAGCCGCCATCGTGGAAAAGCAGTTCGCCGGGGATGACGACCATCCCGCCTATTCGGACTCCGAGCTGTCGGAGGCGCTGATCGCCCGCGAGGTCAACGCCATCGCCCGCAGCCCGTATTGGGATCAGAGCGCGATCATCATCACCTATGACGAGAGCGAGGGCGATTACGATCACGTGCCGCCGCGCATCCTGTCGTTCGACCGCAGCGGATTGCCGCTGTCCCGCGGGCCGCGCATCCCGCTGATCTTGATCTCCCCCTTCGCCCGCGCCCACGCCACGTCGCGCGAGGAAGGGGACCACAACTCGGTCATCCGCTTGATCGACGCGGTGTTCGATCTGCCTCCGCTGGCTGACCTTCCGGATGAGTTGCAGGCCCGGCTCACCGGCCAATCCAAGACGTTCAACGGCCCCGGGGGCTTCACGCAGACCAACCTCGGCCCGCATGACGACCAAACCCCCGGCACTGGCGACCTGCTCTCGGGCTTCGAGCCCGGTCGCCTGACCGGCCAGGTGGCACCTCTCCCGGCGGATTACGCGACCATCCCGGATGCGACGGTCAGGGCGCTGCCCCATTACGGCGGGCAAGGCTGCAAAGCACTCGGCATGACGACCGTCGATCGGGAGCAGGGCTACAACAGCCCCGTTCCCGCCGACTTCAATCCACGGCCGAGCACTTTTCCGCACTAGGCGTTGTCTGCCTGGTTGTCGTTTTCATGGCGCGGTTTGATGGGTTGCGCGTCGCTTGCCCATCCTACGTGGGCATGATGTTTGCATGCCGCGGCTGCCACGCCCGGAGCAATGCCATGATCCTGACCCGCCGCGCCGCCCTGCTTGGAACCCTCGCCGCGCCCGTCGTGCTGCGCCACGCCCGCGCGACCACGGTCGTGAAGATGGGCGTGCTGAAGCTGATCCACTCGATAACGCCCTACTTCTACGAGAAGTTTGCGCCCGAGGGCACGGTGGTGGAGATCACCCCGTTCGAGAACCCGGCGGATGGCAAGGACGCGGTGGTCGGCGGCACGGTCGATTTCGGCACGTTCGGCATCGCCGCGGCGATCCTGTCCGCAACGATGCACCAGCCGATCGTCGTGATCGGGTCTGAGTGCAACAAGGGCATGGCGATCGTTGCGGGCAAGAATAGCGGCATCGACAAGCTGGCCGACCTCAAGGGCAAGCGGGTCGCGATCTGGCCCGGCTCGACGCAGGAGGTCTTCGTGCTGGAGCGCCTGCGCATGGAAGGCATGTCGGTGAAGGACCTCACCCCGGTGCGGGTGTCGTTCAGCGAGATGCACTCGGCTTTGGCGCGCGGCGATGTGGACGCCTATGTCGGCGCCGAGCCCGCCCCGTCGCTCTCCGTCACGACCGGCGTCGGCAAGATCGTGGAGTTTCCCTACTCCACCCCGATGGGCAGCCTGAACATGATCCTCGCCACCAACCGCGACACGGTGGAAAAGCGCCCCGAGCTGGCCAAGATGATGGTCGGGCTGCAGCGCCAGGCCAGCGGCTACGCGATGGCCAACCCCGACGCGATGGTTGCGATGACCGTCGCCAAGCTCGGGATGCAAAAGGCGGCCGTCGAGATCGCGGTGCCGAATGTCGAGCTGAACTGGCAGATGACGCCGACGATGATCGCTGAATCCAAAACCTACGCCGAGCAGATGCTGGCGATGAAGCAGATCCGCGCCCTGCCCGATTTCGGCACATTCTTCGACACGCGCTTCTCCGACCAAGTCGCCGCCGCCTGATGAGCGTCACGGCCGGAACCGCTGTCACGACAGGGGCGCCCTTCAAGCGCTTCCCCGGCGCGGACCGGCTGCTTGGCCTGATCGTCCCCGCCGTACTGCTGGCGGCGTGGTGGCTGGCGACCCGCAACGAGGAATACGGGCTGATCCCATCGCCCAACGATGTGGTCACCGCCTTGGTGGACCTGTCGTTCGGCAATGAGGGCGACGCGTTCAGCGGCCGGCTGCCGGCGCACATCCTCGCCTCGGTCGAGCGCGTGTATGGTGCGTTCCTGCTCTCGTGCCTCGTGGCGCTGCCGATCGGGCTCCTGATCGGCCGGCTGAAACTTGCCAGCACCCTGCTCGATCCGCTGCTGCAATTGCTGCGTCCGATCCCGGTCACCGCCTGGCTGCCGCTATCCATGATCATCTTCGGGCTGGGCGCGCGGTCGGCGTTCTTCCTGGTGGCGCTTGGCGCGTTCTTCCCGATCCTGGTCAACACCATCTTCGCCGTCCGCAGCGTGGAGCCGCGGCTGTTCGAGGCCGCATCCATGCTGGGAGTCTCCTCGACCCGCATGTTCCCGGTCGTCGTGTTGCCCGCCTCGCTGCCGGGCATCTTCACCGGGCTGCGGCTCGGGCTCGGCTTCGCCTGGGTGGTGATCGT
>CAZZVB010000029.1:8756-27881 GCA_964657445.1 uncultured Burkholderiaceae bacterium
AGCGTGGCGAGTTCATCTGCCTGCTCGGCGCGTCCGGCTGCGGCAAATCGACGCTGCTGCGCATCGTCGCCGGGTTCGAGGCGCCAACCTCCGGCCGGGTCACGATGGGCGGCAAACCGGTCACCGGCCCCGGCCCGAAGCGCGGCATGGTGTTCCAGGATTACGGCCTGTTCCCCTGGCTGAGCGTGCGCGACAATATCGGCTTTGGCCCCAAGGCGCGCGGACTGCCCCGGGCGGAGATCGCCGCCATCGCCGACCGCTTCGTCGCCACCGTCGGGCTGACGCGCTTTGCCGATGCCTTCCCGCACCAATTATCCGGCGGCATGAAGCAGCGCGTCGCCATTGCCCGCGTGCTCGCCAATGAGGCCGAGCTGGTGCTGATGGACGAGCCGTTCGGCGCGCTCGACGCCATGACCCGCGAACGGCTACAGGACGAGCTGCTGGGCATCTGGGCGGCGCAGAAGCTGACCGTCATCTTCGTCACCCATGCCATCGAGGAGGCGATCCTGCTGGCCGACCGCGTCATCGTCATGTCGCCCGGCCCCGGCCACATCGTCGCGGACGAGCGGATCGGCCTGCCGCGCCGCCGCGATGTCGCCTCCCCCGAGTTCAACGAGGTGCGGCGCCATCTGAGCGCATTGCTGCACTCCGACCATCAGAGAGAAGAAGCTGCATGAACTGGGGCACGATGAGCCGGGCGGAGCGTGACGCCGCCTACAATAACAGCAACGCCGTCGCGAACAGCGTCGCCTTGTCCGCCGAACGCATCGCCGCGTCCACTGCGTGCCGCAGCGAGTGGAAGGGCTCGCTGGACGTTCCGTACGGCCCGGCCGAGCGGCAGCAATGGGACATCTTCCCTGCCGCTGACCCGGCGGCGCCCTGCTTCGTGTTCATCCATGGCGGCTACTGGCAGCGCGGCAAGCGGGAGGAGAACACCGTGCTTGGCGCCGGGCTGAGGGCGCATGGCTGGTCAGTCGCGTTGCCGGGTTACACGCTGACGCCGCAGGCGACCCTGACGCAGCTCGTGGATGAGATCACCGCAGCGCTGGACTGGTTCGCCCGCCACAGCGCGGAGCACGGCGTGACCGGGCCCGTGGTGCTGTCCGGCTGGTCCGCCGGCGGGCACCTGACCGCGATGGGGCTGAAGCACCCCCGGGTTGCCGCGGGGCTTGCGATTTCGGGGATCTATGAGCTGGGCCCGATCCGCGACACCTACCTGAACGAAGCGGTGCGGCTGACCGACGAGGAGATCGTGGCGCTCTCGCCGTTGCGCCTGCCGGTCGTGCAGAAACCGCTGGCCATCACATACGGGTCCGCCGAGCTGCCGCCCCTGGTTTCCGACAGCCGCGACCTGCATGCGATGCGCGCGGCGGCGCATTTGCCCGGTGCGCTGATCCCGGCGCCCGGCGGTGATCATTTCACCATCGTTCAGGAACTGATGCGTCCGGACGGCCTACTGGTCCGCGCGGCGATCGAGACGCTAAGCTAGCGCCAAACTTATGCTTCCCCTCGCCCGCGCCCGGGAGAGGGCCGGGTGAGGGCAAGGAAACGCCGAAACAACTCGCACCCAGTGACTCTCGCACCCTCAACCCGGGCCTCTCCCGCCCGCGGGAGCGGCAGACGCGTCTGGGCTGGCGCTTGGCAAAAGCCGCCGCGCTGCGCCTGATCACCACCACCTGCATCGCCGCGGTGGCCGCCTGGGCGGTGGCGGTCGGCGCAGATGCGGACCTCGTCGCGCCGTCGCCGACCGCGTTCATCACCGATCGGGATGGCGGGTTCATCACCCAGACCAGCCACCAGTCGCGGCGCGCCGACGGCGGCCGCCAGGTCGAATATGGCTACTGGCCCGCAGCTCCGCCGCCGCTGGTCGTCGCTGCGACCCTGGCGCTGGAAGACCGGCGGTTCTGGTCGCATCCCGGCGTGGACCCGGCTGCCCTGCTGCGTGCCGTGTGGCAGCACGTCCGCGGCGGCCATGCCTCCGGGGCATCGACCATCGCCATGCAGGTTGCGCGCATGCAGCACCCGCGGCCGCGGACGCTATGGGCCAAGGCGGTCGAAGCCGGGACTGCCCTTGTGATCACGGCGCGGTTCGGCCGCGACGCCGTGCTGGCGCACTATCTCCGGCTGGCCCCGTATGGCGACAGCAGCCACGGGATCGCCCACGCGGCCCAATGGTATTTCGAACGTCCCGCCTCCGACCTGGACCCGGCGCAGGCGGCATTGCTGTCCGCCATCCCGCAAGCGCCCGGGCTGATGGCGCTGCACCGCGGCCTGGCGCGCGCCGCCCCCCGCGCACGAGCCGCCCTGGCGGAGATGAAGCTCAGCCCAGCCAGCCGGCGCCAGGCCGAGGCCGAACTCGCCACGCTGACGCCTGTTCCGCGGCCGCGCACGCCGCCACCGCTCCAGCTTGCGCTTCGCCTGCAGCGGGCCAGCCAGGACTCCGGCGGTGTCATCCGGTCGAGTATCGATCCGGCCATGCAGCAATGGGTGCGCCGGGCGGCGATCGCAAACCTGGACTGGTGGCGGCCGGAGGGGGCGCAGCAGGTCGCCGTCATGGTCGCCGACCGGCAGGGCCACGTGCTGGCGGACATCGGGTCCGCCGGCTTCGCGACCCGGCCTGGCGGCGCCATCGACTTCACCACGACGTCCCGTTCGCCTGGCAGCACGCTCAAGCCGTTCCTCTATGCGCTCGGCCTCGAACGCCGGCTGATCGCCCCGCAGGACGTGATGGCGGACCTGCCGGACGAGGCCGCCGGCATCGGCAATTCCGACCATGACTTCCTCGGGCCGCTGCTGCCGCGCCAGGCTCTGGCCAATTCCCGCAACGTCCCCGCCGCGACCCTGCTGCGCAGCATCGGCGTGGACGACGGTTTCGCGTTCCTGCGCACCATCGGCCTGAACGGCTCCGGCAGCACGGCTCAGCGGTTCGGCCTCGCCATGGCGATCGGCGCGCTGCCGACATCGCTGGAACGCCTGATGCACGGCTATGCGACGTTGGCCAATGACGGCATCGACACGCCGTTGCGGTGGTGGCGCGACGCCGCAACCGCAGGACCGGGCCCGCGGCTGATCTCGCTCGACTCAGCCCGACTGGTCGGCCGCTTCATCAGTGATCCGCTGGCACGCCTGCCATCGTTTCCGCGCTATGGCTCGTCCGAGTTTCCCTTCGCGGTGGCGCTCAAGACCGGCACCTCCCAAGGCTACCGGGATGCCTGGACGCTTGCCTGGTCGCATGACTGGCTGATCGGCGTATGGATCGGCCGGGCGGATGCCGGGCCCATGACGCAGGTGAGCGGGGCGCGGGCCGCAGCGCAACTCGCCCAGACGGTCCTGCTTCGGTTGCATCGGCGTGGCCGGACCGATCTCGTTGCCGGGGATTTGCCGGCGCCACCGGGCCGGGTTCAGGCCGAACTCTGCACCGGCACGGGCGCCGCGGCCGATCCGGGCTGCGGCGAACGCCTCGCCGAATGGGTGCGCCCGGGACACCTGGCGGTCCCGGTCAATCCTTCCACGCAGCTTTCGATCGTCTCGCCCAGCCCGGACACGCATGTCTGGCGCAACCCCGAATCGCCGCCTATGGCCAACCGTCTCGTGCTGCGAGCCACCACTCAGCCCCCCGTGCCACAAATCGTTTGGTTGTTGGACGGCCAGCCGGTCGCGACCGCTCCACCGGACCAGCCTTTGGTCTGGACGATGACGCCGGGTCACCACCGCTTTCAGATCCGCCTGCCTTTGCAGGAGGATGCATCGCGGCCCATTGCCGTGATCGTGGAATAAGCCGCCAATCGGTTCTCTCATCCAATCCCGCGAGCCGTTCAGGCGTTGCGGCCACGATTGGTTGTATGACCTTGAGCCACCGGGTTTGAGGCGGCATGGTGCCGCCATGCAGCCCAGGATTTTGCAACGGGAGTTGGCCGCCTGACTGGCGTAGTGATCGTGACAGGGGGTTCGTCAGGCATTGGCCGATGCACCGCCATCCTGTTTGCCGAAAATGGCTGGAATGTCGGGTTGATTGCGCGCGGCGCTGCAGGCCTGGAGGCCGCGGCCGGCGATGTGCGAGCGCTCGGCCGGTCGGTTCGCACGGCAACCGCCGACGTCACTGACAGCCTCGCGCTGCGGGCTGCGGCGCGGGACATCGTGGGCGAACTCGGGGTGCCGCAGGTCTGGATCAACTGCGCGGGGAACGGAGTGTACGGCCGTTTCCTCGACGTGCCGGAACACGAGTTCGACCATGTCACGGCCGTGACCTATCGCGGGACCGTCAATGGCTGCCGGATCGCGCTCGAACTGATGCGGCCGGAAGGCCGGGGCACCATCGTCAACGTCTGCTCCGCAATGGCTTTCCACGGGCTGCCGTTGATGACGTCGTATTCCGGCGCGAAGGCGGCGGTGCGGGGATTCAGCCAGTCCCTGCAGGCTGAACTCGCCATCGCGCGAAGCCCTATCCGGGTCAGCACGGTGTTCCCGCCAGCAGTCAACACGCCATTCTTCTCCCATGCCGTCTCGCACATGGGTTGGCCGGCCCGCCCTGCCCCGCCGGTGTACCAGCCGGAAGTCGTCGCCGCCGGCGTGCATTTGGCTGCGACCACCGGACGCGCCGAGGTCGTCGTCAGCGGCACGGCCCTGGTGTTCAACCTGGCGACCCGCTTGTCGCCCAGGCTGATCGCGCACGCGATGCGGCGGCTCGGCTTCGAACGTCAGCTGACCCAGGATCCGGAAGCTTTGCGGCTGGAGCGCCCGAGCCTGTTCGAGCCGCGCTGCGAGCCGTCGCCGGTGCATGGCCCGTTCGGCCGCACCGCGCGCCGGTTCAGCACGCAGCTGCGGCTGGCGCAACTCTGGTCCGGACCATGGCGAGGCACCTGGCTGCGCGCCCGCGCGAATGCGTGCTTGAGCGCGTTGCGATCTATCCGTCGGCCAGCGTCTCCGTAGCCTGCCAGACTTCTTTGACCAGCGCGCCGTCCCGCGTGCGCCGGTTGGGCCGTGCCGGCTTGCGCCGCTTCACGTAAGCGCCGGTGATCGTTGCGAACTCGGGCGCCAAGGCGGTGAACAGCGGCGTGTCCGCCCCCTGCTCCTCCGTCAGCAGGAACGGCGCCATGGCTCGCCACGCCAGACCGACCGGACCGCCGGCACGGACCAGCCCGGTCGCCACCGCACCCGGGTGTACGACGTTGGCCACCACCCCGGTTCCCTGCAGCCGCTGCGCCCAGCCGAACGTCGCCATCATCAGCGCGAGCTTGGATTGGCTGTAGGCCCGGACCATCCCCCACCTTTTTGTCCCTTCGAGATCACCCGGGTCGATCCGTGCATTGTCGGAGGTGGATGAGCCGACGTTGACGATCCGGGCGCTGCCATTCGCCTCCGCCCCGGCGCGAAGCGCCGGCAGCAGTGCGCGGGTCAGTACGAACGGGGAGAGATGATTGACCGCGAGGACGGTGTCATGCCCCTCCGGGGTGAGTTTACGCCGGGTGGAGAATACGCCGGCATTGTTCACGAGCAGGTCGATGGTGGGAAAACGCGCGTCGATCAGCATGCCTGCCTGGCGCGTGGCCGCGATCGATGACAGATCGGCTATCAGGAACTGCATCTGCGCCGAAGGCACCTGGCTCAGAATCCAGCGCTGCACGGCGTCACCCCGCTGACGGTCACGCCCGACGAGGATGAGTTGGTGGCCTGCCCGGGCCAACCCGAGGGCGATCCAGCGGCCGATGCCTCCAGTGGCACCGGTGACGACACTTACAGGCATTGATAAAGCGCCCGGCCCCTTCGTTGCGGCCAGACTGCCACGTGTCGGGCCACCGTGCGAGGGGTTGACAGGCCTATTGGCCGGCTCCTTGCTGGCGCACAATCGTAGCTGGCTGATCGGCTCGAACGAGAGGAAATCATATGGAAGGCGCGACCAAGCCACTTCCGGTCCGTCTCGATGGCCTGCGGGTCGCCATCACGGCCGGCGCCGGCGGCATCGGCCGCGTGATGGCCGACAGCTTTGCGGCGTGCGGAGCGCGGCCCTTCGTCAGCGACATCGATGAGACGGCCCTGGCCGATTGTCCTTACCCGGCGATCCGGGCCGATGCCGGGCGCCATGCCGACATGGACCTGTTCATGGACGCCGCCTTGGCCGAGCTCGGTGGGCTGGATGTGCTGGTGAACAACGCGGGGATCGCGGGCCCCACCGCGGCGATCGAGACCATCGACCCTGGGGAACTCGATGCGACCCTGCAAATCTGCCTGGCAAGCCAGTTCCATTGTGCCCGGCGCGCGGTGCCCGCCCTGCGTGAAGCGGGGGGCGGCAGCATCATCAATCTCAGCTCTGCGGCCGGGAAGTTCGGCTTCCCGCTCCGCTCGCCCTATGCGGCGGCCAAATGGGGAGTGATCGGCTTCACCCGCACGCTCGCGATCGAGCTGGGACGCGACGGCATCCGGGTCAACGCACTGCTGCCCGGCCTGGTGGAGGGACCGCGCATCCGCAGCGTCATCCGCAACAAGGCAAAGGCGGCCGGCATCGGTGACAATGAGCAGACCGAGCGGTCGCTGGCCACCGTCAGCCTGCGCTGCTTCGTCACCCAGCAGGATATCGCCAACATGGCGCTGTATCTCGTCAGCCCGTTCGGCGCGACGATCACCGGCCAAGCGTTGAGCATCGATGGCGGGATGGAGTCTCTGGCATAAGACGCGGGGGCTTACGATCAGTAGGCCTTGCCGCTGCTGCTGATGATTTCGCGAAGGATGGTGCGGACGATGATGCGCAGATCGAAGGCGAGCGACCAATTCTCGATATAGAACAAGTCGTGCCGCACACGCTCGGCTAAGTCGCGCTCGGTCTTCGTTTCGCCCCGGAACCCCTGCACTTGCGCCCAGCCAGTCAGCCCAGGCTTCATGCGGTGGCGCGCCTGGTAGCCGGGCACGATCTCCGGAAACATCCGGCTTCCGATGCGCGTGGTCGCCAGGTGCGGACGCGGGCCGACCAGCGACATTTCGCCGCGTAGCACGTTCAAGAGTTGCGGCAATTCGTCCAGGCTGGTGCGGCGAAGGATATTGCCGATCCTGGTCACGCGTGGATCGCCGCGCGTCGCCTGCACGGACTGATCGGTGCCACGGTCATGCCGCATGGTGCGGAACTTGAACATGGTGAACGGGCGGCCGTTCAGGCCCTCGCGGGCCTGCCGGAACAACACCGGGCCGGGCGAGTCTAACTTCACCAGTACAGCAATGATCGTCATGAGCGGCAGAGCCGTGGACAGGAGAAGCGCGCTCATGACGCGATCCAGTGCCGCCTTCTTGAAGGCCTGCCAATCCTTCAGCGGACGGGATGCGACCGCGACGACCGGCGAGTTGCCGAGCGTGGTGAACTGCGCGCCGGAATAGGACAGGCCTGCCACATCGGTCGTGAGATAGATGTCGCTGCACAGGCCGGCCAATTGCGCCCGGACCTCGGCAATCCGCTCAGACGCGTTGAGCGGCATCGCGATCACGATTGCATCGATCGGCTTCCGGCCGGCTTCCTGGACGAGTTCGCGCACCGTTCCGGCGACGGACAGGCTTGCGTCCCAGGCCGGCAACCGGGTCTTCCTGTCGTCGTAGATGCCCACGATGTCCACCATCGCGTCCGATCGGGCATCCTGCAAAAATTTAAGGCTGAACGCGTTGGCGCCGATGATGGCGATGCGGCGAGCGAGGCGGCCGCGGCGCGAGCTGACTTGTAGCCGCCATGAGATCAAGGACCGGGACGCGAGCAGGCAAGCGCCCGATGCGGCGGCCCATGTCAGTGGCGCTTCAAACGCGCCGGGCGGCAAGGTGTCGCCATTCCGCAAGAGCACCAGGGCGCTCAGTGCGACCACGCCAGCAATGGCGACTGCGCCGGCTATGCGAGGGACCTGCCCGAGCGGGTCCATCAAGGCGGCCAGGGTGTAGGTGTTTTGGCGGCGGAGGATGATGGCCGCCGTGGCGATGGCGATGGCCCAGATAACGGCATGCTCGCCAAGGTGCGATTTGTCGCCGAACAGATACATCGCGGCGCCGAATGCGATGGCTGGCGTTGCCAGCAGAAGCATATCGGCAGCCCGGCAAAGACCGAGCAGCACCGGGATCGAGAAAGCCGAGCGCGATGCCTCTTTTTGCTTGGCGCTGGCGACAATGCTTAGCGTCCTCTGCGCCGACGAGACAATTTCGCCCGAGAACTCTCCTGCGAGATTATCCAACATATCGCTCACAGTTGCCCCATCACGCCGCAAGAACAATATCTGCGGCAATTGCACTTATTCTCACGTTTGGAGACGACACACAACCGACCTTTCACTACCGAGAATCTCTGGTGCAACGCAACAAAGAACCGGAAGGATGTCGAAATTTTGGCTCCGTACGTAACCGGGCGGGAGCAACCGGACGGTTTGCGCGCCACCTCTTCGACGCTGCCTGAGCCTCTTTTAACCCCGTTCTTTCAATGCTTTGGCAAAAGCCAGGCCAGCACGGACCGGAGCCCTCGTCGCCACCATCCTCTACCAATGACACCCGTCCAGACATTACGATTAAGATATGAAAATGGCTGATAGTCTCAACCTGTGGTTTATCCGCAATGATCTCTGTTACGTCGAGATAACAATTGCTATACTCTTTTTCCTCAGTAGCGATCCGCTCGGTTTCACAACGCTACGATTCTGTACCTGCGGCTGCCATGCCGAAACTGTAGCGCGACAGGCTGGCCCACGGCCCGCCAAGATAGCGCCAGAGATGCAGGCCGATCACCATGCCGTCTTGCGGCAGGAAACCAGTCTGGAGCCGGTCTCGCAGCGCCTTGGCTTCCGCTGCCGTCACTTTGTTCTGAATCGTCACATGGGGCTGCCAACCCTGCCGATCCTGTGGCGTGAGCCAGTCCCGCCATGCGGCAGCCAACGTTGCGCGGAGCATCGCAACGCCGGGCATGTCGAGTGCGTAGGCATTGCCGCGGCCGAGGAAGCGCACCCCGGTTGCAGCGAAGCGGCAGGCCGGCCGCTTGCGGCATTCCTCAATCAGCAACGCGTCCAGCGCGGCTGCGTGCTCCCCGGGAAGGTGATGGAACAGCGTGACGTGAGCGGGAATATGGTTGATCGCTGATGGGAAATAGGATCGCCGCTCCCGCTCGAACCGCGCCGCAGATGCCGGATCGAGCTCCGCCGTCAGGATCAGCGGCTCGGGACAAGCTGCTAGCACGCTGGCTGCATCTCACCCGCACGGTGCTGCCCGGCATGGCGCCGGCCCATCGCTGGCCGATCCGGCTCGACCACTGCTTCATGCGGGTGTGCCTCGACAACGCGCTCGGACAGCGCTGGGACGAGGTCGTGCGACGGCCGGCAGTCCGGCACCTCAGCGACCGGCAGCTTGCCGAGGCCGTCGCCGTGGCAGAGGCCATCGAGCGTGACCCGGCGGCGTTGCCGGCGATGAACCGCCTGAGCCTGAAGATGCGGGGACACGGCTAAGGTCCTCCCTGGCGGATTTCCCGCATCCGCTTCGCGCATGCCGCCTACGAGTTGCCGGCTAACGGCCGTGGAAAACCGGCTTGCGCTTCTCGACAAAGGCCTGCGCTGCCTCACGATGGTCCTCGGTGATGCCGGTGCGCGCCTGGCCCAATGCTTCCATGTCGAGCACGGTCTGCAGCGGCTCGGTCTCCGCGGCATGCAGGTTGCGTTTCATGAAGGCGAATGCCACGCGCGGCCCTTCGGCGATTTGCCGCGCCATCGCCTGCGCCTCGGCCATCAGCTCCGCGTCGTCCACCACCTTGCTGACCATGCCGAGGCGCAAGGCCTCGTCGGCATCGATCTGCGGATTGAGGTAGTACATCTCCCGCGCCTTCGCCGTGCCCACCAGCCGGGTCAGCGACCAGGACCCGCCGAAGTCGCCGGAGAAGCCGACTCCGGCGAAGGCGGTGCGGAACCGGGCCGTGCGCGCTGCGATGCGCAGGTCGCAGGCCAGCGCCAGACCCAGCCCGGCGCCGGCTGCCGGACCATTCACCGCCGCGATCACCACCTTGCCGATCGTGCGCAGCAGCCGGACCGACTCGTGGCGCCAGCGCAGCCCATCGTGGCGCTGCTCCAGCGTCTGCTCCGCCGTCGTCATGCGCTTCACGTCGCCGCCGGCGCAGAACCCCCGCCCCGCGCCGGTCAGGATGATCGCACCGACCGCGGGGTCGGCGCCTAAGCGCGGCAACGCGTCGCACAGTGCCTGCACCATCTCCTCACTGAGCGCGTTCAGCCGGTCCGGACGGTTCAGGGTGAGCGTCGCTACACCGCCTTCGACTTCCTCGATCAGGTCGGGCATCAGCTTTCCTCCAGCAGTTTTTCCTGCAGGCTAGCCCGGCGAGCCGCGTCCACGCCAAGCCCGTCCGCCAAATAGCGGTCGAAGGAGCCGAACGTCTCGCGCAAGGACTCGAACGCGGCCGTCAGCAACGCCGGGTCGGCCCGCAGCAATTGTTCGCGCACGGCCTGCGGCAGGTCATCGGTATGCACCGTGTCGCGGCGCCAGAACCGGTTGGTGGCTTCGAAATCGGCGACCACCGTTTCCCATGGCACGCCCAATGCCGTCAGCACGACCGCAGCGCCGAATCCGGTGCGGTCCTTGCCGGCGGAGCAGTGAAACAGCAACGGTGTATCACCCTCCAGCAGCAGCCCGAACAGGCTGCGGTATTGCTGGATGCTCGATTGCGCATAGGCGACGTAGGCGCGGACCAGGACGGCCTGCAACGCCTCTCCGCTCGCCTCCTTGGTTTGCAGGATGTCGCGCAGCCCGGCGCCCACCGTGGGTTCGATCGGCAACGGCACGATCGCCGGGCCGGTCAGCCGGGTCGGCGCGCGCTGGCTCTCCTCGACGCCGCGGAAGTCGCAGATCGTGCGCAGACCAAGCGCTGCCACCACGGCCTCATCCTCGGCCGTCAACTTGGCCAATGCGGCGGACCGGTAGATCATGCCGCGCCGGACCGTGCGGCCATCTTCGGTGCGGTAGCCGCCAAGATCGCGCAGGTTGGACACGCCCGCGAGCGGGATGACGAAGGGCGGGCCTGAATTCGGTGCTTCGGGCATGATACCGGATTAGCGGATCACCGCTCATCCGGCTAGCGACGGAGCGAAGCGCCCGTTAAACCGTCACGGTGGTCAAGCCCTGGCGAACGCTAGCCTCCCGCACCGTCCTGCGCGATCGCTGGATCGACGTGCGGGCCGACGACTGCGTCACGGCGGGCGGGCACATGATCGCGCCCTACTACGTGCTGACCTACCCGGATTTCGTGAACGTCGTCGCCCTCACGCCGGCCCACGAGCTCGTCATGGTCGAACTGTATCGGCACGCGGCTGCCCAGGTGCTGCTCGAACTGCCCGGCGGCATGATGGATGCCGGCGAAACCGATCCCGTGCAAAGCGCTCTGCGCGAGTTGCGGGAGGAGACGGGTTATGTGGCGGGTCAAGCCAAGCTGGTGACGAGCCTGTTCACCAATCCCGCCACCCACACGAACCGCGTCCACACCGTGCTCGCCACCGGCTGCCAGGCGGCTGGCAAGCCGGCCCTGGAGGCGGGAGAGGATGGCATGACGGTTCGCCTGATGCCGGTGGAGACGGTGCTCGGCGGGCTTGCGGACGGGCTACTGGGGCAGTCGATGCACGTGGCCGGATTGCTGCTGGCGCTCGCAGCCGTCCCGGCCGACGGCGAATACTAGGGCCGCCGGCTGCGTGACGCCGGATGACCGGATGGCCGACCATGCGGGATGGCGTTGGCGGCCGCCGGAGTGCTTCGGGCGATGGGCGCTTCTGCCTTTAGACAGGCGCCATTGTCGTCGCCTGTCCCGAACGAGATCAGCGGCAGCAAGGCGGCCGGCGGGAACAGGACGCCCAATCCCACCGCGGCCCCGGCCCGGGCTGCCAGCGGCCCGACCTCCGGGCTGATGCCAGGGCTTTTCAGATGCCCGTTGATGTCGATCGGCGTCGGCAGCGTGCCGATACTGAAGTGCTTGGACGCCGTCTTGAGCTTGAGGTCGAGCGCTTCGGACGCGAGATTGATCGTCCCGCTGCCCTGCACCTGCGCCTCGCTGGTATCCAATACGAAGGTCTTGGCCGAAAGCGTTCCATGCTGCAGCGGCATATCCAAGGCGAAACATTCGAGGTTTGCACGGCTCGGAATGCCAAGCGCCGACAGCAATGCGTTGCCGAACTCCAGCCCTGCTATGTCCACCAGCAACGCTGACAGATTGCCGCCCGACATCCCCAGGCGGAGCCCGCCATCGCCGTTGGCCAGCAGTGAACCAAGCGAGTTGCCGGTGGAGGCCAGCTTGGCGCTGCCGCTCATCGTGCCGGCGCCCTCGACAAGGTGCGTCGCAGCCAGCATCCGGGCCAGGTCCAATTGCTTGAACTGGAACGTCATATCGGCCTTCAGGTCGCGGCCCACCGGCGCCAGGGCGGCATCCAGGCTTGCACTGCCGGTGCCCACGGCAAAGCTGAGCGGGTGGACATTGATGCGGCCGTTTTCGATGTCGATATCGGCCACGATGTTGTCGAGCGGCACTGACCTGCCCTGAATCTTCTCGCCCTTATAGCGCAGCTTCACATCGGCCATGGTGAGCTTCGGCAGGCTGATCGGCGTGTCCGGGAGCAGCTTGTCGCTCGCATCCTTGCGGGCGGTTGGCTGCGTGGTTCCAGCCTCGCCTTTATGACCCGGCGTGGCGCCGATGAAACCGCCGAGATCGACCAGATCGACGCGGTGCGAGAACAGGTTTGCGTCCACGAACGGCGGCGAGCGCGTCGGGTCAACCAGGATGTCGCCGTTCAGGTCGCTACTGCCGAGCTTGCCCGTGAAGCCGGTGAAGCGAATTTTCTTGTCCGCGTAATCCAGCTTCCCCGCGATCGAATAGGCCGGCGTCTGCGGCACGGGCACGCCGGTCAGCGGTGTCAATAACGCAGCGTCAGGACCGGAGAAGGCCAGCTTTAGATCTGCGCCGGCGAAGTTGAGCGGGTTTTGCAGCGTGCCCTTGAGGGAGACCTTCGTCGGCCCGTTCTCGAGATGCAGATCGACCGGGTAGGGCTGGGCCGGGTCGCGCAAGGACAACAGCGCGCCGCCGACAAACTGGCCAAGGATGGGCGCCGCGGCGTAGGTGCCTTTGGCATCGACGACGAGTTCGCCGGCCTGCTTGTCGGGCGTGCCCGCGCTGGGGTCCGCGTCCTTGGTCGAGATGGCGAGGCCGAAATCGGCTTTCAGCTTCGCGATGGCGACATGCGCCTGACCATCCTTGATGACCAACTGCCCGATCCGCGGCCCAGCGTTCGGGTCCGGCTTGTCGCTGGATGACGAACTGCTGGTGCTGCTCGGCCAATTGGATTGGCCCTTTGCGTCCTCGTCCGCCTCCACGACGGGTTTGTCCAAAATGATCTGCGGAATGACGATTTGGCGCGAGCGGACATAGGCCATGACATCGGCCGCCACCGTCAGCGTCCCGACATGGGCGAAGGGCTTATCGGTGGGGTAGCCGTCCGTACTGGCGATCTCCACATCGTCGAACGCCACGGTCGTCACGCGGCCGAGATGGACATGCATGTGCTGGGCGGTCACTTTCCGGCCGACGGCCGAACTTGCCTGCGCATCCACCAAGGGCAGAAACCAGTCCCAATCCCAGAGTGCTACGACCGCGATGATGGCGACAACGAGCGTGCCCAAAATCCACAAGCCGATATGGCGGCTGGGCCTCTTGGGCTGGCTTATGGCGACGCTCATCCCAGGCGAACGCCCCCAGAATGAGACGGTTGCAGCCTATGCCTTCGCCGCGCATGGTTCCGGCACAACGACGGGAGCAAGCGTGCCATGATCTACGAGATGCGCATCTATCACTGTGTTCCGGGCCGGCTGCCCGCGCTGTTGAAGCGCTTCGACACCATCACGCTCAAGCTTTGGGAGCAGCATGGCATCCGCCAGGCCGGCTTCTGGACCACCTATGTCGGCGGCTCCAACCAGACGCTCACCTACATGCTGGCGTGGGAAAGCCTGGCCGAGCGCGAAACCAAATGGGCGGCGTTCCAGTCAGACCAGACCTGGATCAGCGCCCGTGCGGAAACCGAGAAGGACGGCGCGATCGTCGCCAATATCGTGAACGAGTTGCTGGTGCCGACCAGCTTCTCCAGCGTCAAGTAACCATCGCCGGCCAGGCGAGGCAGCGATAGGATAAGGCCGATGTTCACCAACTTCGTCCTCTCGCTCCGCCAGGCCGGCGTGCCCGCCTCGATCACGGAATACCTGACGCTGCTGGGCGCCATGCAGGCCGGGGTGGCGGATTACAGCATCGAGGATTTCTACTTTCTCAGCCGCTCCACGCTGGTCAAGGACGAGCGCCACCTCGACCGGTTCGACCGCGTGTTCGGCACCTGCTTCAAGGGCCTGGAGACGCCGGCGGGCACGGCGGCGGAGGGCGTCTCGGCGGAGATCCCGGCTGAGTGGCTGAAGCGCCTGGCCGAGAAGCTGCTCACCAAGGAGGAGCAGGCGCAGATCGAGGCCATCGGCGGCTTCGACAAGCTCATGGAGACGCTGAAGCAAAGGCTGGCGGAGCAGAAGGGCCGTCACCAGGGCGGCTCCAAATGGATCGGCACCGCCGGGACCTCGCCGTTCGGCGCCTACGGCTACAACCCTGAAGGCGTCCGCATCGGCCAGGACGAAAGCCGGCACCGGCGCGCGGTCAAGGTCTGGGACAAGCGCGAATTCCGCGACCTGGACGACACGCTCGAACTCGGCACCCGCAACCTCAAGCTCGGGCTACGCCGGCTGCGGCGATTCGCCCGCACCGGCGCGCAGACCGAGCTGGACTTGCCCGGCACCATCCGAGCGACGGCTGCGAACGCCGGGTCGCTGGATTTGAAGATGCAGGCGGAGCGGCACAACACCGTCCGCGTGCTGCTGTTCCTCGATGTCGGCGGTTCGATGGATGACCACGTAAAGGCCTCGGCCGAGCTGTTTTCCGCAGCAAGGAGCGAGTTCAAGCACCTGGTGTTCTTCTACTTCCACAACTGCCCCTACGAGCGGCTATGGACCGACAACCGCCGCCGCGCCGACAGCACGGTGCCCACCGCCGAAGTCCTGCGCACCTACGGCGCCGAATACCGGGCGATCTTCGTCGGCGACGCCACGATGAGCCCCTACGAGGTCGCCATGGCAGGCGGCAGCGTCGAGCACTGGAATGACGAACCCGGCTCCGCCTGGCTATCCCGCATGACCTCGCACTGGCGCCGCAGCGCCTGGCTCAACCCGGTGCCTGCGGAGCGCTGGAATTATACGCAGTCGATCGGAATGGTCCGAACGCTGTTGGATAAACGGATGTATCCGCTGTCGATCGCCGGTTTGGACGACATGACGCGGGAGCTGACCCGGTGATGGGTCGCGCTTTGCTGACCCATCCTACGGAGGGGTGGGTCAGCGACGCGCGAGCCATCGATCAAACGACGCCCTTGCCCCGCAACTCCTCGACCTGCGCCGGCGACAGCCCCAGCCGTTCCGTCAGCACCGACTGCGTGTGTTCGCCCAGCATCGGCGGCGGCAGGCGGTAGCCGACCGGCGTCTCGCTCAGCCGCACGGGGTTGGCGATCACCTTCACACCGTCCGGTGTCGCGGTGTGCGGCATATGCACCACGACGCCGCGGGCGACGGCCTGCGGGTCGGCGAAGACTTCGGACAAGGTGTTGATCGGGCCGCAGCCGATCTTCAGCGCCTCCAGCCGGTCCACCCACCAGCCGGTGGGGTGTTGCTTCATCACCGGGGTTAGCGTTTCGGTCACGAACTGGCGGTTGCCGACCCTGGCCGCGTTGGTGGCGAAGCGCGGGTCATCCAGCAGGTGCGCGAGGTCGAACGCCTCGCAGAAGCGCTTGAAGGTCGGATCGTTGCCGATCGACAGCACCATGAATCCGTCCTCAGTCGGAAAGACCTGGTAGGGCACGATGTTCGGATGCTGGTTGCCAAGCCGCGGCGGGTTCTCGCCCGTGGCCAGGTAATTCATGCCCTGGTTCGCCAGCCAAGCCACATGCGTGTCGAGCATGCCGATATCGACCTGCTGCCCCTGCCCCGTCGCGTCGCGGTGCCGCAGCGCCGCCATCACGCCGATGCAGCCATAGAGCCCGGCAAACAGGTCGGCGACGGGCACGCCGACCTTCTGCGGCAGCCCGTCCGGCTCACCGGTCAGGCTCATCACCCCACCCATCGCCTGCACCAGGCTGTCATAGCCGGGGCGAGGCGCGTAAGGCCCGGTCTGCCCGAACCCGGTGATCGAGCAATACACCAGCCGGGGAAACGCCGCGTGCAACTGCTCGTAGCCAAGGCCGTACTTGGCCAGCGCGCCCACCTTGAAGTTCTCCACCAGGATGTCGCTCTTTTCGATCAGCCGCATCGCGAGCGCCTGGCCTTCCGGCTTGGCGATGTCGAGCGTGACCGACCGCTTGTTGCGGTTCACGCCGACGAAGTAGGCGCTCTCCTGCGTGCCCGGCATCACCGGCGGCGCGAAGCCGCGGGTGTCGTCGCCGCTGCCGGGTTTCTCGATCTTGATGACGTCGGCGCCCAGGTCGCCCAGCATCTGCACGCAGGTCGGCCCCGCCAGAACACGGGTCAGGTCGAACACCGTCACGCCATGCAGCGGCCCGCGGGTCTGCTCCCCAGCCTGATCCATACGCGCGCGTCTCCCATTCCTCCCGGCTTGCTCGCGTGGCAGGCCAGGGCCATTGTCTGCCTTCGGCTTACAAGCAGATCGCCTTGGGAGGCAAACCGATGCTGGACCGACCGCAACCCGCCGCCGGGGCTCCTGTGCTCGACGAACGCCTGCTCGCCCGCACCCTGTCGGGCCATCACCTGATCGGCGGCCAGTTCGTCCCCGCCAAGTCGGGCAAGACCTTCGCCGTGGTGAACCCGGCCACCGGCGAGGAAGTCGGCCGCGCGGCTGAGGGTGACGCCGCAGATGTGGCGGCAGCCGTCGAAGTCGCGGACGCCGCGCAGAAGGCCTGGGCCAAGATGCCGTCGCGAAAGCGGGGTGCGCTGGTCGGCCAGTGCGCCGCCCTGTTGCGCGAGCATGTCGAGGAGCTGGCCCGCCTGATCGCGCTGGAGACCGGCAAGGCGCTGCGCACCGAAAGCCGCGTCGAGGCGAACACCATCGCCGACATCTTCGAGTTCTATGGCGGCCTGGGCGGCGAGCTGAAGGGCGAGTCCGTGCCGTTCGCGCCCAACGTGCTGTCCGTGACCGTGCGCGAGCCGCTGGGCGTGGTGGGGGCGATCATCCCCTGGAACGTCCCGATGCTGCTGATGGCGCTGAAGGTGGCGCCCGCCTTAGTGGCCGGCAACACCGTGGTGGTGAAGTCGGCCGAGGAAGCGCCGCTGACCGTGCTGCGCGTCTGCGAGCTGGTGAACCGCATCATCCCGGCCGGATGCTACAACATGCTGTCCGGCTTCGGCCCGGAATGCGGCGCCCCGCTGGTGGAACACCCGAAGGTCCGCAAGGTCACCTTCACCGGCAGCGTGCAGGTCGGCCGCATCGTGTCCAAGGCGGCGGCGGAGAAGCTGATTCCGGTCACGCTGGAGCTGGGCGGCAAGTCGCCCATGCTGGTGTTCGCCGATTGCGACTTCGAGAAGACGGTCGCCGGCGCGCTCACCTCCATGCGGTTCACCCGCCAGGGCCAGAGCTGCACCGCGGCCAGCCGGATTTACGTCGAGCGGCCGATCTTCCAGCGTTTCGTGGATGCCATGGCGGAGAAGGTGAACGGCATGGTGATGGGCGATCCGCTGGACGAAAAGACCGATATCGGCACGATCATCAGCCACGAGCAGTTCGACAAGGTCCAGTCCTACATCGCGCAGGGGAAGGCCACCGCCGGGGCGGAGGGACGCGCCTGTTCCGCCATGCCGTCTGACCCGGCGCTGCGGAAAGGCCTGTTCATCCAGCCCCACATCTTCACCAACCTGCCCGACGACAGCCCATTGGTGCAGGAGGAGATCTTCGGCCCCGTCACCTGCATCTTCCCGTTCGACGACGTCGAGGACGTTCTGGCCAAGGCGAACGGAACCGAATACGGGCTTGCGGCGTCGGTGTGGACGAACAACTTGAAGGTCGGCCTCGACCTGGCGCACCGGCTCGAGGCCGGGCTGGTGCAGATCAACCAGAACCTCGTCGTGCAGGCCAACCTATCCTATGGCGGCGTCAAGAGCAGCGGCCTCGGCAAGGAGGCCAGTCTCGAGGCGATGCTGGAGCACTTCATGCACAAGAAGACCATCATGGTGAACTACGCCTGACATGCCGAAGGATTGGGACATTCCGGCCGAGCTGCAGCCCGACCCGTCGGACTACGAGTTCGACCTGGACCGTGTGCTGAGCAGTGTGGTCGGGCTGCGCGCGACTGCGCCCTCGGACGCCTTCACCGCCTCTGCCCTCGGGACGGAGCGGGAGGGCTCGGGCGTGGTGATCGGCGATGACGGCCTGCTGCTCACCATGGGCTATCTGATCACCGAGGCGGAAACGGTCTGGCTGACTTCGGCCGACGGGCGGGCCGTGCCGGGTCACGCGCTGGCGTTCGATGGCGAAACCGGGTTCGGGCTGGTGCAGCCGCTCGGGAAGCTAGGCCTGCCGAAATTCGATTTCGGTGACAGCTCCTCGCTAGGGCTCGGCGAGTCGGTCCTGTTCGCATCGGCCGGCGGGCGCAAGCGGGCCATCGAGACCAAGGTCGTCGGGCGGCAGGAATTCGCCGGCTATTGGGAATACCTGCTGGACGAGGCGATCTTCACCGCCCCGGCGCATCCGTTCTGGGGCGGCGGCGCGCTGATCAGCAAGGACGGCAAGCTGCTGGGCGTCGGGTCGCTGATCCTGCAACAGGGCGACAACAAAGGCCGCCGGCACGACATGAACATGATCGTGCCGATCGACATCCTTTTGCCGATCCTCGACGACCTTCGCCGCTTCGGTCAGGTCAACCGGCCGCCCCGCCCCTGGCTCGGCGTGTACGCGATGGAAGACGACGAGACCGTGGTGATCGGCGGCATCGCCGATGGCGGCCCGGCCGAACGCGCCGGCTTGCGAACCGGCGACCACGTGCTCTCGGTCGAGGACGAGGAAGTCACCGACCTCGCCGGCTTGTGGCGCGGCGTTTGGGCGTGCGGCCCGGCCGG
>CAZZVB010000030.1:0-7378 GCA_964657445.1 uncultured Burkholderiaceae bacterium
GGCACAGGCCGAGCGTATCAACGCCACCGGCCACCCGGTGCTGCGCTACGTCGGCGGTCGCATTTCACTCGAGATGGAGACGCCGAAGCTGCTCTGGCTGAAGGAGACGCTGCCCGAAGCCTGGGCGCAGGCGGCGCATTTCTTCGACCTGCCGGACTTCTTGACTTGGCGTGCGACCGGGTCGCTCTCCCGCTCGCTGTGTTCGACCGTGTGCAAATGGACCTATCTCGGCCACGAGCATCGCTGGGATGCCAGCTATTTCCGGGCGATCGGCCTGGGCGAACTGGCCGACGAGGAGTTCCGCCGGATCGGGCAGGATATCCGGCCGCTGGGTGAGACGGCGGGACGCTTGTCGCCGGGTGCCGCGGCGGAGATGGGGTTGCCGGCCGGTATCCCGGTCGGGGTTTCGGCGATCGATGCGCATGCGGGCGGGCTTGGCGTGATCGGCGCGGCCCTGGACGCGCCGGTGGACTGGCGGCGGCGGCTGGCGTTGGTGGGCGGCACGTCGAGCTGCCACATGGCGGTGTCATCGGCGCCGGCCTTTGTGCCCGGCGTGTGGGGGCCGTATTTCTCGGCGATGGTGCCGGGCGAGTGGCTGAGCGAGGGCGGCCAGTCGGCGACCGGCGCGCTGATCGATCACGTGGTGCAGACCCACGCCGCCTACCCAGCGATGGCAGAGAAGGCACGCCAATCCGGACGCCATGTGTTCGCGGTTATTGCTGAGCGGCTCGACACCCTAGCCGCCGAGTTGGCATTCCCGGCGGCGCTGACCGCGGGGTTGCACATCATGCCGGACTTCCATGGCAATCGCTCCCCGCGAGCCGACCCCAGCCTGCGTGGCATGATGAGCGGACTATCGCTATCCGCCAACGAGGACGATCTTGCCCTGCTATACCTCGCCACCGTCCAGGCCGTGGCCTACGGCACGCGGCACATCATCGAGACCATGAACGCGAATGGGTACGCGATCGACACGGTCCTCGCCTGCGGCGGCGGCACCAAGAATCCGGTGTTTCTGCGTGAGCACGCGGATGGAACCGGATGCCGCATTGTTCTGCCGGCCCAGCCGGAGGCCGTGCTGCTGGGCAGCGCGATCCTTGGTGCGGTGGCGGGCGGGATGCATGCCGATATCCTGGCGGCGATGGCGGCAATGAGCCGCGCCGGGCGGGTGATCGAGCCGGCCACGAGCGCCGTGCGCGACTATCACGATGCGAAATATGCCGTGTTTAAGCGTATGCACCACGATCAGCTCGACTATCGCGTCTTGATGACGAACGGCCGATAAGCCTACGCAACAAAGATCCGGGCCCTTCAGGCGGGCCGTTTTACGCGAGCCAACTTCGGCCACGACCGGGCCGAAGCAGGGGGCGCGCGACGGTTGAATTGAAGGTCGTTGAGGTCGGCGACGAGCTTGGGCGGCTCAAGCAAGCGACCCATGCGAAGTCGCCTTTGCCTCCACCGGAAGAGCTGACCATCGCGGGCGAAGAGGACATCGCCGTTGTGGTCAACATCAGACCAGTCAATGCGCCCGAGATCCTCTAGGACGCCGGTCGGCCCCACCAACTGGCCGGTTTGAACGTACCAAGTCCCGCGCTGCTCGCCGAGACCTTGTGTGCTGACCCGAAGCCGCACGTCCCGCCTGCGGATCGGCTTTTCAAGAACTCTAGCCGGATCGAAGCTGTATTTCATAGACGCGCTTCGGTTATAGCGCGACCGTTCTCCGGCCGACGTCACGACCCAGCCGTCCCGCTCCAGGCGCGTTGTGAGTATCGGTTCGTCTTCGCCGCAACCCGAGTCATCACCAAGCGGCTTCACCTCGAAACCATCCGGGATCGTAAAGCCCGCAGCCAGCCGCATGTCTCCTCCCGCACAGTGATTGAGCAAGAGCGTGCGGTCGTTCTCAAACAGGGCTCCCCCACCCCATGCATCGCACTTCGGCCAGAGCGCGAGTGCGGTCAGATAAGGCGGCCGGGAAACGGCCGTCCAGGTCCCGAACGAGCTACGGTAGTTGGCGGCGAAATAACTCAGCAGCTCGCCATCCGGCGAAAGATCACAACGCCTCTCGTAGACGCGCCCTGAGAACCACTGACCCGGGGTGAGCACGTCCTCCTTGAGGTCCCACCCGAGGATCAGCACGCTCCGGCTCGGCCCTCGCCTGAACACGACGGCGCGTCTCTCGTCTCGGGCGATCAGACCATAGAGGCGCGCATGTTGCGTCGTCATACAGCCGCCAGCAAACCTCGATCCCTTCCCAACTTTTTCAGTGTCGCCGTGAGATCGAACTTCTGCAATGGGTGCGCGAGCACGCATCGGCTCTGGGCCGGGAGGCGGGCGTTCGCTCTCTGGCAAGCTGCCCGTGGCATCCGCCGGGCCGATGTCGCGCGCGACTTCGTCGGCCAATGGCTGCCCTTCGACGTTATGGACGCATTAATGCTGTCGAAGGGCACTGAGGTCTAGTAAAGGCATACCAGGTCGCCGTGAAATGAAGATCGCGCGTAAATAGACGCAATATTTGCGGAACAATAATGAAACATACTCGGAATGTTCTGAACTACGAGCAAAAAGATTTCAGGCATGGTGTTTGCATAGCGCAAATAACGACAGTGCGGTTGCCTAAAGACAACGTTTCAACATCGACGGAGGAATGACAGGATGTCTGTCGCCCATGGGCAAACGCTTTCAGGATCGCCTGACGAAGCCAATATAGCCCTAAATCATCATGAAGAAGGCTACGAAAAGAGCCTGAAGCCGAGACAAGTGCAGATGATTGCCATCGGCGGGGCAATCGGAACGGGGCTGTTCCTCGGTGCCGGTGCGCGGCTGCAACTTGCTGGCCCTGCGCTGGCCGCAGTGTACCTGTTCTGTGGGCTGTTCTCATTCCTAATCTTGCGTGCGTTAGGCGAGTTGGTGATGTACCGCCCCACGTCGGGCAGTTTCGTCTCGTATGCGCGTGAGTTCTTTGGTGAGCGCGGCTCGTTTATTGCGGGCTGGATGTACTACCTGAATTGGGCGATGACGGGAATAGTCGATATTACCGCTGTTGCCCTGTATATGAAGTATTGGAGCCCGTTCGCCGATGTGCCGCAATGGCTATTTGCTCTTGTGGCGCTCGGGATCGTCGGCGCAGCCAATATGGTCGCCGTGAAGTGGTTCGGCGAGATGGAGTTTTGGTTCTCTATCGTCAAGGTTGGAGCGCTTGTGCTGTTCCTGCTCATCGGCGCCGTGCTGCTTGTCAGCGGGTGGGGCGTCGGGGGAGAGGCGCCAGGACTGCACCTCATCTCGGAAAACGGCGGGGTGTTCCCGCATGGATTTCTTCCTGCGGTGATCATCATTCAGGGCGTCGTGTTCGCCTATGCAGGCATCGAACTGATCGGCACCGCGGCAGGCGAGGCCGAGAGTCCTGAGAAGGTGCTGCCGCGAGCCATCAACAGCGTGATGTGGCGGATCGCGCTATTTTACGTCGGTTCGGTGATCTTGCTTGTCACCTTGCTGCCATGGACAGCCTACCATGCCGGCGTCAGCCCGTTTGTCACCTTTTTCAGCAAGCTCGGAATACCGGGGATCGGTACCGCGATGAATATCGTGGTGCTTACGGCCGCACTCTCCAGCCTCAATTCCGGCCTCTACTCCACTGGCCGCGTGCTTCGGTCACTCGCGATGGGCGGCTCCGCGCCGGCCTACGTGGGACGCATGAACGCTGCCAAGGTGCCCTATGGCGGGATCGTCGTGACACTGGTCGTCTATTTATTCGGCGTTGTCCTGAACTACTTCGTACCAAGCCAGGTGTTCGAGATCGTGCTGAACGTCGCCTCTCTGGGAATTATTTCGACCTGGGGCTTCATCGTGCTCTGCCAAATGCGGCTGCGGCAGGCGATCAACCGCGGCAGCATTCCGCGCGTGGCTTTCCGCATGCCATTCGCACCGTTCACGTCCTGGCTCACGCTCCTCTTCCTGCTCAGTGTGCTGGTGCTGATGGGCTTCGATTACCCGGATGGGACCTTCACCATCGCTGCAATCCCGGTCGTGGCGTTGCTGCTTTTTGCGGGTTGGAGGATCATGCGGCGTAGCAACCCGATGAGCCCGACTATTCCATCTTACGAGTTGACCCGTGCCGTGGAAAATGACGCAAAAGGCGATCCACGCTGAAGCCAGAGTGGCACCGATGATGGAGCCTTGGCCTGCACGGGCGGCCAAGGCTCCTCGCGAGATGGTCGAAATACAGGCCTCGGCAGAGGCTGCCCCAGGCAACCTTCAGCAGACGACTTTCCGTCCTGATGGCCGCCTATCGCTGAAGCACTTTGGGCGATCCCTCGGCGTCGAGACAGGCGAAGCGCCGGCATCGTGCAGATCACGGTGTTCGCCGCCATGGCCCCGGCCGGGCTCAATGCCCGCAGCCACCGCATCCGCTCCCGCCATCGCCTCCGCCTCCATCGCTGCTGCTGCTGCCGTCGCTGGTCGCGTTCGAGCCGTTCGATGTCAGCGCCCAACGGTAGTCCCGGCCAGCCAGCACGGATGTGCCGGTGAGGGCGAAGGCCAGCGCCATCTCGTCCGGCAAGGGTGCGCGGGCGGCGCGGGCGTGGGTGCGCTGTGCAGCCGCCAGCGTGGCGGCGCCGGCCAAGTTGCGATGCGGACGCGTTGCCAGGATGCTGACACCCAGCACGGCGGTCAGCACGAGCAGCACCACCAGGATGCCAACCGGCCGGTCCCGCGACAGCCCCACTGCCACCTTGCAGGCGCCCAGCAGCAGGGGCGCGGATAACAGCGCCGCACCTTGAAGCCGCCACCGATCCACCGCCGCCGCTTCCGGCACCAGGCCGCACTGGGCCAGTTCGTCGTGCAGGCGCTGCCAGCGGAAGGCAAACTCCGCCTGGAACCGGTCGCGGTCGGCTTCGCGCCCGCTCACGTTGCGGAATGGCAGGAACTCCGCTGCCACCGGCGTGGACGGGTCGAACTGTATCAGGCCGCGCTTACGGTCGGGCACCGCGGCCCCTGCCTCCAGCAGGCCCACCAGCGCGACGCCAGCAGCTCGGGCAGCACCGCCCGCCAGGTAGCCGAGATGCAGCACACCCAACTCGCCGGGATCATGGGCCGGTATGGCGGACGGGCGAGGACCCAGCCGGTTGCGCCATACCGACAGCAGCGACAGCACGCTCCCTGCCAGCACCACGTAAAGCGCCAGGAACGGCTCGGCCGTCCAGTTGAGCGGGTTCAGCTCCTCCATCGGTCAGCTTTGCCGCCGCAGCAGTGCACCCGGCCGAGGAAGCGCCACCGCACGATGCGTGTCGAGCACGCGGAACCGGGGTCCAGCGCCGAACCGCCGATGGGTCGCGGGCCAGAACAGCGGCGGTGGCGGTCCGAAAAACCGCTCATACACGGCCAGGGTCTGGGCATACTGGGCGCGGAAGCGCCGTTGTTCCGCCGGGCCACCCTTGGTGGGATCGTGGTGCAAGTCGGTTCCAAGGACCTCCCTGCACCACACGGTCCAATAGTCGCGGGAGTAGGTGAGGTGCATGTGCCACACCTCATCGACCTCCTCGCTTGGTGTCACGGGGCCGGGCGTGGCGACGGCCAGGAAGCAGAACCGGCCATATTCCCGCACGACGCCGCGAGCGAAGGAATGGGTCCATCCATGATCACGCGCCAGCCGTTGGGTGAAGCCCAGGATATCGCCTGTCTCGAACGGATGGGCTTCGATGCGCGCCAGCAGGTCGCGCGAAGCGGGCGTCCACGGATCGGAGGGCTGGATCGATGGGGCTTGCATGGCTTGCTCTAGCATCGTGAGGATGAGCGGAGCTTGCGGAGTTTTGCTTCCTTTGCGTGCGGCTGCGGCGCTGGGGTGAGATCAATTCCGCGCCAGCGATGATGACGGCGACCGAGCAGGCCGCCACAGGCCGGCCGCAGGCGCATTGACTGCGGCCTCAGTGTCAGTTCTGGGCTGGTGAGCCCCACGGTCGATACGGAAGGGTTCGTCGGCCACCGGCGGCACTGGCTTCGGCTTTTTACCTCGGAACTCGACACATGAAGCTGCCCCCTCTGTTCGCCGGGCCTCTCCTGATCCTGGCGATGGTGGTCATGCTGTTAACACTGCCCGTGACCCTACCGATCGCGGGCCTACTCGGTAAGCTCGACCGTGCGCGGTTGCGAAAAGCGGTGAGCGACATGCAGTGTGTGCGCTGCGGTCATGAACTCGGCGCCACGGCCCTGCAGGCGGCCGACGCAGCGGCGAAGGCGACGATGGAAGCGCGTCATGAGCAATGGCCACATGCTACGTTCCGGCGGCTCGCACCCCATCCCGACGCTCTTTGCGTCGGCTGCGGCCTGTTCTACCGCTGGAATTCGGACCTGCGAAAACTGGAGGCTGAGGTGGACATGGGCATTTCTTGAGCGTGCATACCGCCCCCGGCGCCTGCTGCTCTTCGACCTGGCTCCTCCCGCCAAGCATGTTCGGTCACCTCCCGCGCTAGGCGTAATCAGCGGAGTGCTGCCTGGCTGGTCAGGCGAAACCGGGCGCACTGCGCCGCCGACACATCCTGCGTCTGCATGGCGTGCCATTGCCCGGTTTGCACGACAGTGACGGCGCGCACGGTGAACGATGTCGGCGCGCTCTGGGCGGTAACGATGCTTAGGACAAGCAGGCTAACGGCGGCCAAGATGCGAAAATAAAACACGCTGGATCGGCATGGCACGCGGACTACCGCTGCCTAGGCGGCGTTCGGGGGGCGAGCCTACCGATTCGCCACTCTCCGCGAAATCGATGCATTCTACGATGGAGAGGTCCACGTCGTGGAAGCTAGGGTATGGCCGCCGCAGCCACTCCGCTGCCATCGGCTGGATCGCTTGATAGGCTTCGGCGGAGTGGCTGCCGCAGTCATGGAGCTGAGCGCGTAGTGCCGCAGCTCCAAGATCGCGGAGTCCCGGCTCGTGCCATGATGGGCCGGCGCGCTGATCCCTGCCACCGGTAGGCCGCAGCACAGCAAGACCAAACCCAGGCGAACAAGGCGGAGCCGCCTGGGCATCGAGGCCACCGCCTGCCGGAGTTTGCACAGGTCCAGCCTATCCATCAATTTCACGTCCGGCATGGTCGCTGGGCAAAGAGCGTGGTGAAAGCATCGGGCAAGACGAAGAGGAGTTCGGGCCATGGCTGGATGCACTACGTCCGCGGCTCGGCACAACTCGCCTTCATGGTCGCGACATTCAAGTTCGTCGAGCTGCTGATCGTGCCGCCTTTGGCCGATCGCCCGAGACTGCTCGTGGCGGTCGCCCTAACTTTCAAGTTCTGGGCTGCAGGGGCCGGTTTGGGCATGCTCTGGCTCCTCGGGCGGGTGTCGCAACGCCTGTTCGGCTGGCCGGTGCCCGAGACGCCGCCCGAACCTTCGCC
>CAZZVB010000030.1:7478-27809 GCA_964657445.1 uncultured Burkholderiaceae bacterium
TGCTGCCGTCGCAAACGCGCTTTCCGCTGCTGGCCAGTATGCAGCAGGCAGTAAAGCCGGCGCGGTCCCGTATCCGAAGGCGCAAGCCGCCGTGAGCGGCGGCATGCACCCGCTGCCGGGACTATGCCGAGGGCCATTGCCAGCAGGAGCGGCAGCCGCTTGATCGGGTGGGTCATTGGGCCTCCTCGAAGGGCGAAGCCCATGTTCACGCGGATCCCAGGCATGAGCGGCGCCACACCCGTTGCAACGTGCCTCCACGCGCCGGAGCACCGCAGTCGTGGAGTGTGGACATGCCGCAGCATGGCCCCGATCTTGGCGAAAGGAGCGGCATGGGCCGCTCGCAATGCTGCGAAACCGAGGGTATGCCAGCCACGTACGAGCCAGGACCGCCCCGCCGACGGGCAGCCGGCGCGAGATCAGGCGTCATGATGCTTCAGCAGATCGGGTTTATGAGCGACAGCTTCTCGCGTGCGGGGTTTCGACGCCTCTTTCCCATCCGGAAAACTCTTCTGCAATTTGCCGTTGTAATCGCGTTCCTGTTCCGGCCTAATCCCGGCAAGTCGCAGACAATAACTGCGACAAACCGGAGGTCTGACCATGAAGCACGCAGCGACCACCTTGGCTTTGCTTGCATCCTGCGCGTTTAGCGCAAGCGCAGCCGACCTCAAAAGCTATGACTCATCGCAGCCCAGCTTCTGGGCTCATCCGCCGGCGGACTGGTTTCTGGGCGATGAAACCGAAGCGCAGAAGGGGCTTGCACCACCGGCCGGTCCCGCCACCCCAGCCTCGCTGAGTGAGCTGCAGGACAACCTCAAACACGTCACCCTGCCGCCGGGCTTCAAAATCGAGGTTTATGCCAGCGGCTTGCCGGAAGCCCGCCAGATGGCCTGGGGCACCAACGGCACGCTTTTCGTCGGCTCATATCAAGCGACCAATGTTTATGCCGTGACGACCGGCGCCGATGGCAAGCGGTCGGTGAAGACGATCCTGAAGGGTCTCAACATGCCGACGGGCATCGCCTTCAAGGACGGTGCGCTCTATGTGATTGCGATCAACAAGCTGCTTCGCTACGACAACGCCGAAGCGAATCTGGACCACATGCCCGCCCCGGTCGTCGTGTATGACGACATGCCGCCCTTCGTGGCGCATGGCTGGAAATACCTCGTCGCTGATCATAGCGGCAACATGTATGTCCCGTTCGGACCTCCCTTCAACATCGGCATCCCGCCGGTCAGCGTGTCGCAGATACGGCTGGTCAACCCGTCGAACGGGCAGGCGCAGATCATGGCGCTCGGCGTGCGCAACAGCGTCGGCGGCGATATCGATCCGCGCACGGGCGATTACTGGTTCACCGAAAATGCCCGCGACTGGATCAGCGACGATCTGCCGAGCGACAAGCTCAATCACATCACCCATATCGGGCAGCATTTCGGCTATCCGTACTGCCACCAGGGGGATTTGCCGGATCCTAAGTTTAACCAGGGCCACGCCTGTTCGGAATTCACCCCGCCTGTGGTCAACCTGGGCGCCCACGTGGCTCCTCTCGGCATGAAGTTCTACACGGGCAGCCAATTCCCGCGTGAGTATCAGAACAACATCTTCATCGCCGAGCATGGCTCTTGGAACCGTCACCAATATCAGGGCGCCCGGATCGAGCGGGTGGTCGTGGACGCGGACGGCAAGAATGCGCACCAGGAGGTGTTCGCTCAAGGCTGGTTGACCGGCGCCCAGGACTATTCGGGGCGGCCTACCGACATCCTGCAAGCCAGCGATGGCTCCTTGCTGGTTGCGGATGACTGGGCCGGCGCGGTTTACCGGATCAGCTACGCGCCGTAAGAACGCGGCGACCCCATCGCCCGGCGGGCCGTCCTCTGCGGCCCGCCACCGGAGCCGAGCATCCATGCTATCGACCATCCGACTCATGACCGGCCTGCTGCTCTTCGCTGCGTTCGCTCCATGGCAAGCCAACGCGGCGAAGGGCGATGTCCAGGCCGGCGAGCAACGCGCACAGGCCTGCAGCGGCTGTCACGGCGCAAAGGGCGTATCGGCGATGCCAGGGGTCCCGTCGCTGGCTGGCCAGCAAGACAGCTTCCTGCAATGGCAATTGGTGTTTTTCCGATCCGGGCGGCGTGACAACCCGATCATGACGTCGCTTGCACAAGGACTGAGCGACGAGGATGTCCGCAACTTGGGCGCCTATTTCGCAACGCTCACGCCGCCCGGGGCCGGGTCCACGCCGGCGGCGGACCACGCCGATGCGTCGCTGATCGACGCGGGCAAGGCGCTGGCCGACCAGCATCACTGCGCCGCCTGTCACACCGACACATTCGCCGGCAAGCAGGCTGCCGCCCGCATCGCCGACCAGCGCGCGGACTACCTCGAACACGCACTGGCGGATTACCGCTCGGCCGCCCGGCCGTCCACCGGCGTCGCCGCCATGAACGAAGCGGCGGCCGGTCTGAGTGACCCCGACATCAAGGCGTTGGCTGCCTATCTGGCCAACTTGCAATGAGGCTCATCCGAAGGTGAGCCCAGTGCGGGCCGCTTGGGTGATCGCGGCTGCGCTGGCGCTGTCATCGACTTTCTTCGTCAGACCGGCTGCGGCCGTCGATGATCCGGGCTATATCCCGGCTGCACCGGTCACCACGGCCGCCGCCAATCCGCTGAACGGCACGCCGCTCGACCCGGCGGTGCGGCTTGGTCAGGATCTGTTGAACGCGGGCATCCTGCCGCGATTGCGCACGATCGACTCGTTTGCGGCGAACCCATACGGCGGGCTCAAGCAAGGCGTGGACGCATCCGGGGTGCTGATTTTCGGCGCGAACTTCGACATGAATCGCATCGCCGGGGCGCCCGGCCTGGTGCTGCATGCAGACTTCGCGCAACTGTACGGGCACGAGTTGTCCACGGACGCCATCGGCAGCCGCACCAAAGTCCAGTCCTACTACTATCCCTACAAGCAGTTCGAAATGACAGAGCTGACGGCGGAGCAGTCACTCTGGGGCGACCGGCTCAACGTCGTGGCTGGCCGCGCGAACGCCACCGGGGAATTTGCCCGTGACACCTACGGGTGCCGGTTTGAGGGCGTTGCCGATTGCCCGTTTGAGATGACCCAATACATCGCGGGCTTTCCAGGTTTTCCCTACGTGAACTGGGGTGGCCGCGCGCGGGTGCGTCCGACCGATGCCACCTACTTCAAGGTCGGCGCCTATGAGCTGAACTCTACCCGCAACCTCAACAGCGGGTTCGACTGGCGGCTCAATCACTCGACAGGGTTCGTGCTGCCGGTCGAGGCCGGGTATGAGACGACCTACGCCACCGATCCCATGCCGCGGCACTTCAGAGCAGGCTTCTGGTTTAACTCAGCGGACTACAACGATCCATTCCTGAACACCAAGGGCCAGTCCCGCGCCCGGTTTGGCGGCGCGCCATTGACCTACTCGGGCGGCCGCGAAGGTTTCTACGCGCTCGGTGACCAGGTTGTCTGGCGTCATGATCGCGTATCGACCCGCAGCGTGGCCGTGTTCGGCGCCGCGGGCGCGCCGATGGACGGGCGCGAGCCGTTCGCGTTCCAAGGCCTGCTTGGGGCGGTCTGGATCGGACCGTTCGCGGCACGGCCGGCCGATCAGATCGGCGTGCTGGCCAATTACATCCGGCTTTCGGACAAGGAGGACGGTTATCTCAACGGGTTGTTGCTGAAGGCAGGAAGCCGCAGCTTCGTCTCTCGCAACTCCTTCGTCTTTGAACTCAACTACGCGCTGCAGCTCGTGCCGGGTATCGTGCTGGAGCCGGCCGTGCAGTATTTGGTCAATCCCGATGACATCAGCCGCAGCAGCTCCGCCCGGTTCGCGCCAAAGGACGCTTTGGTTCTCGGCGCAAAGTTCGTGTTCAACGCGGGCGAATTGCTGGGACTGCCGGAGCAGCTCCCCGCCTACAATCGATCCGGAGGTTAGGAGGTAACCTGCATGCGTGCTCACTACGTGGCTCTGTTCTCCGCCATTGCCCTCAGCGTTCCCGCTGCAGCGCAAACTCCGCTGACGGATACACATGCCTTCGAATATGCCAATGCGCTGTCCTATTACGGCTTCGATGCCTGCGGAGACGGGCTGGGCGGGCGATTATACCGCCAGGCGCTCGCGGCGAAGTTCGCGCAATGCCCGTTCAGCCCTGACGCGAGGTCGAACCTTGCTCAGCGTGAGCGACTGCAGGCGCAGAAGTCGCGCGCTGCAATCGCGCGCCTGATCGATGAGAAAGGTGGGCTGCCGGTGCAGCTCGATGGGATGAACCGGACGTGCCGCGAGCAGGCGGCAAGCCCGGAATACCAGGCGCTAAGTGCCAATCTGCAGCGGTTCGGCGCCGGGCAGGCTACAGCCGAGACAGTGTTTCCGCAGGACTGTGGTGCCGATAGCCTCGTGAAGTAGCGACGGGCTGGCATTCACGCCAGCCCGTGCCGCTTACTGTGCGGAGGCTTGCTTCTGAACGTCGGCTGAAACACGCCAGACCACGTTGCCCACATCGTCGGCGATGAGCAGCGCCCCCGCCTTGTCGAGCGCCAGCGCGACAGGCCGGCCGCGCGCGTTCTCGTCCTTGTCCAGGAAGCCGGTCACGACGTCTTCGGCCATGCCATTGGGCTTGCCGTTTGCGAACGGGACGAACACGACCTTGTAGCCGTTCAGAATTTGCCGGTTCCAGCTGCCATGCTCGCCCACGAAGGCGCCGCCGCTATATTTTTCCGGCAGGCCGTTGCCTGTGTCGAACACGAGGCCGAGTGGGGCGACGTGTGAGCTGAGCGCATAGTCCGGCGGGATGGCCTTCGCGACCAAGTCAGGCCGCGGCGGTTGCACGCGGACGTCCACGTGCTGGCCGTAGTAGCTGTAGGGCCAGCCATAGAACGCACCGTCCTTCACCGACGTCATGTAGTCGGGCACGAGGTTCGGCCCCAGCTCGTCGCGCTCGTTGATGACGGCCCACAAGGCGTGGCTTTGGGGCTCCCAGCTCAGGCCGTTCGGGTTGCGCAGACCCGTCGCGAAGAGGCGATGCGCACCGGTGGCACGATCAATCTCCCAGATGGACGCACGATCCAGTTCCGCGCCGATGCCGTTTTCGGTGATGTTGCTGTTGGACCCGACGCCGGCATACAGCTTGGTGCCGTCTTCACTGGCCACCAGGCTCTTGGTCCAGTGATGGTCGATCGGCCCACCTGGCAGCGGTGTCAGAACCGTTCCCGGCTCGCTGATGCTCATGGCGCCGGGTGTGTAGTGGAAGCGCAGAATGGCATCCGTGTTGGCGACGTAGAGATCGTCCCCGACCAATGTGACGCCAAACGGCGAGTAGAGATGATCGATGAACACGCTGCGGACATCGTATTTGCCGTCGCCATGGGTACTGCGAAGCAGCGTAATACGGTTGCTGCCGCTGCTCGTCCCCGCCGAGGTGACGATCGACTCGACCCAATTCATGATGATGTTTTTCGGCCGGCTGTCGGGGTCGAGACCCGGACTACGGGACTCGACCACCAACACGTCGCCATTCGGCAGCGTGTAAACCGACCGCGGATGCTCAAGTCCGGTGGCGATCGCCGTGATTTTCATGCCGGATGGAACGGCCGGAGTCTCACCATTCTTCCAGCCGACCACCTTCGCCAGATGCATCGGCGGCACAAGGTAGGCATTCGGCTCCGGTAGGACGGGATTGGGACCGATCTGCGTTTTGACATCGAAGTCGTCGGGCGCCGCAGCCGTCAACGCCAGCACCGAGCCACATGCGAGCGCCAGGCGAACGCTGAGATTAAAAGATCGCATCAAGACTGTACTCCTCGATAGGGCAGCACCACAGGTTGCGAAACGCTTGCCCTTGAGGCGGCGATCGCTGTGGCGAGCATCAGCAGCACAGTGACCGCGGAGAGGGCCAGGCCGGTCGGCATCACCGAGGTCCAGGCGTCGCGGCTGTGTACCAGGTTGTTGAAGAAAGCGATGACCAGGACAAGCAGGCTGCCAATCACGCTCGGCCAGACTGACCGTCCGGCTTCGCGATGGCGATTCACGAAAAGGCTAATCAGCCCGACGATCGCGGCAATCACGCCGCCGGCCATACCAACGGCCAGAAGCCAGTCGGAAAAGTCCGCCCACATAATCCGCGTGGTCTGCACGTAAGCGATGTCGGTGAACAGTGCGCAGGTGAAGCACGCGACGGGGAATGCGGCAAAGATCCGGCCGACGGTATGATTGGCGCGTCGCGGGATGGCCGGGGGTAAGTCACTTCTCATGTCGCGTCCCACTCACGTATTGTTTTCCGGCATTCAGACAGCCTTAACTACGGCCTTGGAAGTTGAAGGTTCCCCCGTCGCACGGCTGCGCCATTGTCCGTTGCGCGACGGATAGGATCATCCAGCACATCGGCGGATGAAGACGGGGGCCAGGCTCGCCGGAGGCTGCGATTTGAACGCAAAAGGGCTCGCCGGGATCGTGCTGCTCGCCGCTGTGATGGCCGGCGCCGGCTTTGCCGTGTGGCAGTCGCGCTCGCCGGCAACCCTGGTGCTGTGGGCGTGGGAGCGGCCGGAGGACCTCCGTTTCGCCGGGAACGGCGTATCGGTCGCGGTGATGGCCGGGACTGTGATGCTCAGCGGCGAGGATGCGGTGGCACGCCCGCGGCTGCAACCGGCGCGGGTCCTGCCTGGCCAGCCCGTGATCGGCATGGTGCATGTGGAAATCGATCGCCGGCGCACGCTGGCGTGGACCGCGGCTCAGCGTGGCACCGCGGCGGCGGCCATCCTGTCCCTGATGAACGATCCGCGGTTTGCCGAACTGCAGATCGACTTCGAGGTGCGTGCCTCCGAACGCGGCGTGTTGCTGGACGTGCTGCGTGACGTGCGTGCCGGGCTGCCGCCGGGACGCGTGCTATCGATGACCGCGCTGGCCTCCTGGTGCGATACCGAGCGGTGGCTGGCTGCCGCGCCGGTGGATGACGTCGTGCCGATGTTGTTCCGCATGGGCGCGGGCGGTGCAGCGTTGCAACGCCGTCTGGCCGCGGGCGGCGCGTTCGGCGACCCGCATTGCGGCCGCTCCCTGGGTGTGGCGGTGGATACGCCACTTGCGGGCCTGCCGCGCGGCCGCCGTATCTTCCTGTTCGATCCTGCGCCCTGGACGCAGGCGGACCTCACCGCCATCCGCAGGAGCCTGTGATGCGCCCCTATCTCGCCGCTGCCGTGGTGTTGGCCGGGCTTGCCACCGGTCCTGCGGCACATGCCTCGGGCGACGGCGACGAGCTGCCGTTCGCGTTGGACCCGTATGGCGGCACTCCGCCGGAACAGGACGCATTCTACGGCGGCGGTAAGGTGGGTGTGCTGATGGGCAACTCGCCCTGGTCGCGCCTGTTCGCCGGCTGGCGGCTGCTGCACGGGCAGGCGGTGGGCGTGGTCCCGGGCCACGGCCTGGCGTTGCCCTGCTGCGATGCCGATGCCGACGACGACATCACCAAGGCCTGGCGCACCGCGCGCATGGCGGTGCCGGGCGTTCAAACTATCGACTACATCGTGCTGTATCGCCCGGTCGGGGATTTCTACAACGTGCAGACCTGTTTCGCGGACGCTTTCGCGACGGCCGCGGCCACGCTGCAGGACCGCATCGCCGCCCACGGGGCGGCCGATCCCGCGGTGCGCGCCTGGCTCGACGGGCAGGACGCGGTGTTCGCCACGTGCCGCCAGACGACCGACATGCCCGCACTGCCAGATGCGTCACCCTCCTGGCTGGTGGCGGACCGCGCCTACCAGCTGGCGGCTATGGCGCTGTATGACCGGCGGTTCGCTGTGGCACAGGCGGGTTTCGCGGCCATCGCTGCCGACCCGGCGTCGCCGTGGCAGAAGCTCGGCGCCTATCTTGCCGCCCGCGCCGCGGTGGCTGGGGCGCTGGCCGGCCAGGATCCGGCGGCCATCACGACCGCGCGGGAGATGCTTCAGGCGCTGCCACCCGATACGATCGGCCACACCTCCGTGCAGCCCCTATTGAACGCGCTGCAATACCGCAGCGATCCGGCAGCGCGCCGGACCGCTCTTATCGCCGAGCTGACGGCTCCAACCTTGCCCGACACCGTCGCGCCCGATTTCAAGGATATGCGCCGCCTGGGCCAAGACCCGGCCGGCACGCCCGATTTCCTGGACTGGCTCAGTGTGTTCGGCCGCACCCCGGACAAGAGTCAGGCTACGTGGTTCGAGCACTACAAGGTGGACGAGCCCTGGGCCGATGACGCGGCGGCGTTGGCCCATGCCCGCGAGCGCTGGGCAGCCACCAAGGATCCCGCCTGGCTGGTCGCGGCGATGCAGGACAGCAACCCGGGGCCTGGCGCCACCGACCTTGTGGCGGCTGTCAAAGCGCTGCCGCACACCGATCCAGCCTGGCTGACCGCAACCTACCACCGCCTGCGCCTGGACCCAGGCGACCCGATCGCTGCCGCCGCGCTGCTGGACACCATCCTGGCGCGCAGCGATCTGTCCATCAGCACGCGCAACCTGTTCCTGGCGGAGCGCGCGATGGCGGCGGCGGACCAGGCCGATTTCCTGCGCGTCGCCGAACGCACCCAGGCTTGCCTGCCCGTCCCCTATGGTGCGAAGCCCACGCCGGCGACCTGCCTGGGTCCCGCATATCAGGCAATCTATCATGCTCCTGTTCCCGGCGGCCGCTTCGGCGACGATGCGCTCGCCACCATCGATCGCCTTGCCTTGCCGGACCGCCTCGCGCTGGCCGAAGCGGCAAGCCTGCCGGCGCCGCTTCGGTTGGATGTCGCGCTGACGAGTTGGACCCGCGCCGTGCTGATCGGCGACGACCCGGCGGCAAACCGGCTGGCCAGCGAGCTGGTGACGCTCCTGCCGGCGATGGCAGCGGAGTGGCGCCGGTTCGCCGCCACGCCGCCCGGGCCGGATAAGCGCTTTGCGGCCTGGTTCGTCCTGGTGAAGATGCCGGGTGCTTCGACCGATTTGGCGCCGGGGCCGGTCCCTTATGGCGACGGCGACTACACGCGGCCGGTCGGCACGCCGGCCGATTACGAAGGCCACTGGCCGGATTGGGCCTATGCCCCGGCAGGGGCGCCGCCGGTTGCCGCGATCGGCTCCGGTACGGACGTGGTGTGTGGCGGGCTGTGTGGCGCCGGCGCGTTCGCCTACCACGCACCACGCTACGTGGCGGCCCAGGCCCAACGCGCAAACGCCGAGCGTGGCCGGTATGCCCCGGCAGCCGGTACGCCCCATCTCGGCTATGTGTGGAACGACATCCTGGACTACGCCCGCGCTCACCCGGACGACCCGCGCACGCCGGAGGCTTTGCACTGGCTGGTCCGCGTCAGCCGCTACGGCAAGGGCCATGACAGGTCGTCCTTCCGTGCGTTCCGCCTGTTGAAGTCCCGCTATGCCAACTCGCACTGGGCGAAGGAGACGCCCTACTTCTTCGATTAGGCAGGCCCTACTCGGGCCGCTCCTCGGCGAGCGTCACGGTGCGCAGGAAACCAAGCAGTTGGACGTGATCGGAGCGGCCCAGAAACCGGCCGACCAGCGTCAGGACCACCGCGAAGAACAACATGCCCGTGATGCCCAGCGCCAGCGGGCCCATATCGCTTCGGCCGCTTCGAAGCAGGTCGCCCGCGGTCTGCACGTCGATGCCGAGGGCGAGGGGCCCGAGCATGAGCACCCAGAAACCGAGGAACGCCCATATGGCCGGCGACATGCCGATACTGATGCTCAGGCACGTTCCCGCCGGGCAATCCCGCATCTTGCCGACCAGCCGCGGCTGGAACGAATTGCGGTAGGCGATGCGCCGCTCCAGCCGTAGCCAGTCAGGCTGAACCTGGCCACGTAGCGTCGATGAAGGGGCCGCCAGCGTCTCTGTCAACCTCCGCACACATTCTGCCCGAGGGAGTGGAGAGAACAGATCCAGGATCGGTCTCCCGTGCGCCGATTCTGCCCTTAGGCGCTATGCTCGCCCGATGCGAGCAGGATGGGATCGTTCGCCGCCACACGCTGCTCGAAGGTGACGCGGTAGGCCGCCGAGCTGCCCATGAACCACCAGATCGCAAGCCTTATTAAGGTTCCGAACACCATCCCGATGCCTATGGGGATCAGGACTTCGTTCGCGTTGCTGCGCGCGATGTCGCCCCCGAGCAGCAAGGACATTACCGGCACGACCAGCAGAAGAACGGCCACCACTTCCAGCAGCGTGAGCCCGAGCCAGGCAATACGGCAGTGGCGCCAGCGGCTGAACCAGCATGCCAGGAAAGCGGTTTCCAGCACGAGAATCGCGATGGTCATGTCGTCAATCAACCCGCTCCACGCGGACGGCTGCAGCACGTCGCTATCCCCCCAATCGCGGAAAGCGGCCGCGAAGCTGCGCAGCAAACCGGCCGCAAACAGGCAGCCCAGGGCCAGCAACCCGCCCTTACGCAGGCCGAATTGCGGATGCTGCCGGGCGAGGGCGAGTGGAATAGGGACCCAGGCAACTTTGGGAATGGCACGATTCCTTCTTGAACAAATGTGTGGCACCCGGGCACGCGTTTGCCGTGTCGCGTGGGTCCGTCACGGCGCCGGCAACGCGCGGTCCGCGCGGCAGCGCGCCAAGGGGGCTGATTTGACCGAGATCAACCGGGTGATGAGCTTGGATGCCCGGTCCACCTCCACAACCATGCAGCCGCAGCCGTAGCCATATTCTCCATTGGTCTTTACCCAGCCGTTCGCCCGCATGTCGGGCATGGTGTCGATTCCTGGCGCCTCGTACATTCCCTGGGTGGAGAGCGTCCACTCCGCCTCGCGGTCGCGCAGCCACCAATTCGCCGGGGTCGGGTTCTCCACCCAGCCGCACCGGCGCTCCGCCGCGCTTCCCGGCGACATCAGTGCAAGCATTGCGGCCAGGGAAGCCGCCATTCGCGTGGTCGAATGCATGGTTGTTTGGTTTAGTAGAAGATTCTAACGGCAACAATGCTTTGCGGCAGGTGGAGACGGTGTTTTGATGGGATCGATTTGGACCCGACTGCCCGGCAAGTCCAGACCAGGACTTTTCCACGTCCAGCGCGTCACCGGCCTGCCCCTTCTTCCGCGTGAACCGGATGGGCGTCACACTAGCCGGCATCGCCCGAGCGGCGCATGCGAGGGATGAGAACGGGATGACGGCGGACGGCATGGAAGCAGACGACGAAGCCAGCGGCGCGACGCACGGCACGGTGCGCGCCGTCAGCCGGGCAGTGGCAATCCTGCGTGCTTTCCGGCAGGACCAGCACTCGCTCGGCTTGGCGGAAATCGCCTCAAGCGCTCAGCTCGACCGGGCCACCGCGCGCCGCATGCTGCTGACGCTGATGACTGAGGGATTGATCCGGCAGGACCCGGTCAGCCAGCGCTACACCCTGACGTTGCGGATCCTGGAATTGGCCGCCGCCGCCCCCACCGGCGGCCTGCGAGAGGAAGCGCGCCCGGTCATGCATCGCCTCGCGCGCGATACTGGCGCCACGGTGTTCCTCAGCGTGGCCGGAACGCCGGGCGCGCTGTGCCTAGAACGCGTCGATGGCCACGATCCGGTCCAGGTGAAGTGGTGGGCCGTGGGGTCGCACATGCCCTGGAATTGCGGCGCCGGGCCGCGCCTGCTGCTGGCGCACATGAAGCCTGCCGCCGCCAAGATCGCGCTGCGTCATTCTGCCCAGTTGACGCCGCACAGCACCGTCGACGCCAAGGCGCTGCTGTCGCACCTGACCGAGGTGCGCCGGCGCGGCTTCGAAGTGACGGTGGACGATGTCACGGTAGGGCTGAGCGCAATCGCGGTTCCCGTCGGCCCGCCCGCCGAGCCTGTCGCCGCGCTCAGCATCGGCGGCCTGACTGACCGGCTGCTGGACAAGGCGGGTGCTCCGCGGCACGTCGATGCACTTCTGCAAGCATCGCGCAATATCACCGCGCATCTCGATAGTAGTTTCACCTGGTGAAACGCGTTTTATCTGTTGCATAATTATGTTTCGAAGCGCTAGCGTCTGGACAACAAGAAACCAAGCTGGCTGCGCGAAGCTGGTTGGGAGGGTCCGATGGGCTTTACGCTCGCTGAAAAAGTTCTCGCACGCGTGTCCGGCCGGGAGGGCGTGCGGGCAGGCGAGGAGGTCATGGCCAAGCCGGACTTCGTCGTGGTGTACGACTTCCCGGGCTACACTGACGTCATCTTCAAGCAGATGAAGCAGGACTTTGGCATCGATAGGATCGCCGAGCCGGAACGCTACGCCATCTTCATCGACCACATGGTCCCGGTCGCCACGCCTGCGGAAGAGCAGCTCCATATCCAGACCCGCGAATGGTGCCGCGACAACGACGTTGCGCTGTACGAGCGCCGCGGCATCGGCCACCAGGTGAGCGCGGAGCTCGGCTATGCCACGCCGGGTGCGTTCGTCGTGCATTTCGACGGCCATATCAGCCAGCTCGGCGCATTCGGCACGCTGGCCATCGGCCTTCGCCGCAATATCCTCGAAGCTTTCGTGCGGGAGCGTGTGTCGCTCAAGGTGCCGGAGACCACCCGTATCAACCTGACCGGCAGGCTTCAGCCCGGCGTTATGGCGCGCGACGTGTTCCACCACATCGTGCGCGTGCTGGGGCCGAGTTCGTGCCGGTTCCAGGTCATGGAAATCGGCGGCCCGGCCCTGGACGGCATCTCCATCGAAGGCCGCCAGGTGATTTGCGGGCTGGCCATGTTCACCGGCGCGATCACAGCGGTGATCAATCCGGACGCGCTGACTTTGGGCTACGCCGCCCCCCGCGCCCGCGCCGCCCTCGAGCCGGTCTATAGCGACGCGGACGCCACCTACGCCGCGGTGCACACAATCGATCTGTCGGATCTGGAACCGATTATCGTCATACCGCCCAACCCGGCCAACACGCGTAACCTGGTGGACCATACCGGGTTGGCGGTGCAGTCGGGCTATCTCGGCAGTTGCGCCAGCGGCCGGCTCGAGGATCTTCGCATCGCCGCACAGATCCTGAAGGGACGCCAGGTCGCCAGCGGGTTCTCTCTCCATGTCATCCCGACCTCGCAGGACATCATGGCGCAGGCGGCGGCCGAAGGGCTGATCGGCACCCTGGTGCAGGCCGGGGCATTCACCAGCAGCCCGAGCTGCGACTACTGCTTCGGTCGCATCGCCACCATGACCGCCGGGCAACGCGCCGTCTCCACCGGCACGCTGAACGTCGCGGGCCGGATGGGCAGCCCGGACTCGGAAATCTATCTGTGCAATGCCGCCGTGGTCGCAGCCTCCGCGATCGAGGGCCGCATCGCCGATCCACGCAAATATCTCTGACCCGCGGGAGGGAGGACGGATGGCAATGGCGCCGATCGCTGGCCGCGTGGCCTGGATTTTCACCGAAGTGAATTTCGACGTCGACCAGATCGTCGGGGTGAAGAACATCAAGATCACCGACGTCGCCGAGCTGTCCAAGCTGGCGATGAAATCCTTCGACCCCGATTTCACCAGCAGCGTAAAGCCTGGCGACGTCGTCGTGGGGGCGGCGAATTTCGGCTACGGCCATCCGCACTACCCGCCGCTGCGTGCGCTGCGCCATCTAGGCGTGTCGGCGGTGATCGCCGAAAGCTTCTCCCCGGGGTTCTGGCGCGGGGAAATCAGCATGGGCACGCCGCTGATCGCCTGCCCGGGCATACTCGATTTCGTTCGCCGCTGGGACGCGATCGAAGTCGATTGGGAGGGAGGAATGGTCCGCAATCGCAGCAACAACGGCGTGCTGCCGTTCGAAGCCCTGTCCAAAGCCGACCGCGAGATGCTCGAGACCGGCGGGCTCTTGCCATACCTCAAGCGTGCGGCGGCGGCTGGCATACCGGCCTGATCAATCAAGCAACTGGGAGCGACGACGATGCAGCAGAGAAAGATGCTTCGCGAGAAACTGGCGAGCCGCCGTACGATATGGTCGGCCGGCGCCTATGACGCATTGAGCGCCAAGATGATCGAGGCCGCCGGGTTCGACGCGTTGCTGACCACCGGCTTCGGCATTTCCGCATCCATGCTCGGGCAGCCCGATGTCGAGCTGTACACCATGACGGAAAACCTCAACGTGGTGCGCCAGATCGTTGCGGCCGTGGAGATCCCCGTCGTGGCGGATTGCGATACCGGCTACGGCAACGCCGTCAACGTCATGCGTACCGTCCGCGAATTTGAGCAAGCCGGCGTGGCCGCACTGATCCTGGAAGACCAGGTGGTGCCGAAGCGCTGCCCGGCCATCGCCAATGTGGTCGAGGTGCTGCCGATCGGCGAAGCGGTGGCGAAGATCCGGGCCGCCGTGGAGGCCAGGCGCGATCCCGACCTGGTCATCATCGCGCGCACCGATGCCGCGACCGAAACGGAATCGCTGGAACGGGTGCGTGCTTATGTCGAGGCCGGGGCCGACATGGTACAGCCGATCTCCAAGACCTTCAAAGACGCCGCGATGCTCAAGCGGCTGAAACTCGCCGCCGGGGTTCCGGTATCGCTGCAAGTGCTCGGCTGGCTGGAGGATCTGTCCCCGGCGGAACTGACCGAATTGTCCGGCATGGCCACTTTCCCGCTGGTGCCGCTGATGACGGTGGCGCACGCTCTGCGCACCAACCTTGCGGCGCTGTTCGCGGCCAAGAGCACGACCAGCCTGCCGCTGCCGCGCATGGACCATAAGCCGTTCGCCGACTTGCTGGGATTTGCCAAGATCCAGGACATCCAGCACCGGCTGCTGCCGGAGGCGCCGGCCTGGACCGACCGCAAAGCTGGTTGACCGCGACCCCGCTCTAAGGCGGGGCCTAAAACAAAGCGCGAAATCGCGCATGAGGGGAAACGATGAGCAAGCGTGCTGCCTGGCTGTTCGCAGGGACTGTCGCTCTGGCACCGATGGCGGCATCCGCCGCGGTGCCGGCAGGCGATTATGTTGTCGGATTCATAACTGACAGCACGGGGCCGCTGGCGGCCGCCGGATTGTCCTACACGCACGGCGCCGAACTGGCCGCGGCGGAGGTGACGGCCAGCGGCTCCATCGCGACCGGGGCCAAACTGTCGCTGGACATCAAGGAAGCCGCGGGCGACGCCGCACGCTCGATCCAGGATATGCACCAGTTCCTGGCCGACCGCCGCATCCTGGCGACGAGCTGCTGCATCCTCTCGACAATCGCCAACTCGCTCAAGCCGGTGGTGACCGGCAAGATCGCCCTGGTAATCTACGGCGCGACGGCGCCGGGCCTGCCGTCCGTGCCATGGGTTTACAGCGTCACCGCCTTGCCCGGCCCGAAGGACGTGGAAACCGCAGCCACCGTGGCCAAGGTGCTGAAGCCGAAGACCGTCGCCTACTTCGTCTCAGCCGACAACGATGCTTTCAAGGCGCGAATGGCCGCGGCGGAAAAGGCCGTGACGGAGACGGGCGCCAAGACCGCGGCCGTGATCAGCGTGTTGGGGACCGACACCGACTTCACGGCGCCGGCCACCCAGGCGATGGGTGCCAATCCCGACATCATCATGGTGTATGCCACCCAGACGCCGGCTGCGGGCATCGTCGCCGCCTTGCGGGCACGCGGTTTCAAGGGCGTGATCGTTGGCAACGACGTGCTTGCCCCGGCGCCGGTCTGGAAGAAGATCGGCGCGCCGCTGGTGGGCGTTCCCTTCCCGCTCAGCTTCTCGCCGGATGTCAACCAATCGCCGGAAGCCAAGGCCTTCGTCGCGGCCTACCAAAAGCAGTACGAGACGGCACCGGACCTCTACGCCGCGCAGGGCTACGCGGCGATCTGGCTGATTGCGCAGGCGTTGCACGCGATGGACGGCCAGCCCACTCGCGAAGGGCTTGCCAAAGCGCTCTCCGCCGTGACTGCGATCGACCACAACGTCTATGGCGGCGAGGCGATCACGGACGGACAGGCGGAGGTGACCGGCCTCAGCATCGTCAACTGGACGGCGGATGGCACGCTGGCGGCCTGGAAGGCGCCGTAGCACGCCATGCAACTGCTACTCGAGCAGGTGGTGAATGGCTGCGCGATCGGCTCGCTGTATGGGCTGTTCGCGATCGGCTTCGGCCTGGTGTTCTCCACCCTCGGCATCCTCAACGCGGCCCATGGCTGCTACGCGAGCTTCGCGGCCATTGCCGCCTACTATGCAACGACAGCGCTGGGATTGCCCTTCGTGCCGTCGCTGGGGGCGGGGGTGATCGCAGGTGCGGTGCTTGCCGTGCTGGTGGACCAGATTGCGTTCCAGCCGCTGCGCCGCCGAGGCGCAGGCATGCTGGGCGCGCTGATCACGTCGATAGCGTTCTGGATGATCCTGGACAGCCTGGCTGGCTTCGCCACGGGGCAGCAAAGCCTCAGCTTCCCGGCCGGCAGCTACCCGACGGCGCTCGTCATGGCCGGCACCGTGCCCTTGCCCGCCATGCAGTTGATCGCCATCGGCTGCCTGCTGGCCGTCACCTTCGCGGTACACTGGCTGATCACGCGCTCCCGCCTCGGGGCGGCGATGCGGGCGGTGGGCTGGAACGAAACGGCAGCGCAGCTTGGCGGCGTCAATCCGCGCCTGGTGATCCTTGCGACCGCGTCCCTGGCCGGCGCCACCTCGGGCCTTGCCGGCGTGCTCGGTGGCATCAGCACCAACAACGTGTCCTTCACGCTCGGCGAGGGCATGCTGCTCAAGGGCTTCGCCGCCGTCGTGGTGGGCGGTTACGACGACGTGCGCGGCGCGGCGCTCGCCGGCATCGGCCTTGGCGTGGCGGAGGTGCTGTCGGCGCAATACATCTCGACCAGCATGCGCGACGCGATCACCTACGCGCTGCTGCTTGGCTTCCTGGTGCTGCGGCCGCGTGGCTTGTTCGGCCGCACCTCGTTCGTGCGCGCCTGACCATGGACGCGCTGCTCGATTTTTGGGCCGCCTACGAGAGCACGCTGGCCTTCGCCGTGGTCAACGCCTTCTTCGCGCTGAGCACCTACGCCGTGATGTCCACGGGAATCCTCTCCTTCGCGACAGTGGCGTTTGCAGCGGTGGGCGGCTTCCTCGGCGTGCAATTGCTCAACCAGTTCGGGGTGCCGCTCTGGCTGGCGCTGCCGGCCAGTGCGCTCGGCGGCTGCGTCGCCTCGCTGCTGGTGTCTGTCGTGTTTTTGCGGCTGGAAAGCCATTGGCTGGCGCTGGCCAGCCTGGCGCTGATCCTGATCACTCGCATCCTGGTGCTGAACGCCCCGGGGCTGACCGGCGGCGTGAACGGGCTGAGCGTTCCGCTGGAGGCGCCGCTCTGGCTGCTGCTGGCATTGCTGGCGCTGGCGGCGCTCGTGTTCTGGCGCCTGTCGGTGTCCTGGTACGGCGTCGCGGCCAGCGCCGTGCGCGAAGACCCGGCGGTCGCGGCCAGCCTTGGCATCGGGCCCAAGCGCTTGCAGCTCGCCGGTTTCGCAATCAGCGGGGCGGTTGGGGGGCTGGGCGGCATGCTGCTGGCGATGACGCTGCAATTCGTTTCGCCGGAGACGTACTACATCAACATCGCCTTCACGATGATCGCGGCGACTGTGCTCGGCGGGTCGTATCACTGGGCGGGGGCGATCGTGGGCGCGCTGGTGTTCACCGCGCTGCCCGTGGTCATGCAGGCGGTGGTGCCGCAGGTTCAGGACATGGCGAACGGCGTGGCACTGCTGGTGATCATGATCGTGCTGCCACGCGGCCTGGTCGATCCGCGCGCCTGGCGTATCCGGCGTGCCCTGCGGGTGGTGCGGCAATGACGTCGGATGCGCCCATGCTGGCCCTGCGCGGCGTTACCAAATCGTTCGGCGGCGTGCATGCGGTGTCCGACCTGTCGTTCGCGATCGGGCGTGGCGCGGTCGCCGGGTTGATGGGCCCGAACGGCGCCGGCAAGACCACGGTCATCAACCTCATCACCGGCCTGCTGCAAGCCGGCAGCGGCAGCATCCTGCTCGACGGCGCCGCCATCGCCGGACTTCCACCGCAAACGATCGCCGGCCTGGGCATAGGGCGGACCTATCAGAATGTGCGCCTGTTCAGCGGCATGACATCGCTGGAACAGGTGGTGGCTGGCTGCTTCCTGCGGCGTGGCACGTCGATGCTGGGATCGTTCTTCGGCACGCCGGGCGCCCGCAGCGCCATGCGGCGGACCAGGGCCGAGGCGATGGCGCTGCTGGAGCGGGTCGGCATGGCCGACCGCGCCCATTTGCTGGCCGAAGCCTTATCCTATGGGGAGCAGCGGCGGATCGAGATCGCCCGCGCGCTCGGCTCCCGCCCCAAGCTGCTGCTGCTGGACGAGCCGACCGCCGGGATGAACGCCGCCGAATCCCAGGTGATCGGCCGCCTGCTGCACGAATTGCGCGACGACGGGCTGACCATTCTGATGGTGGAGCACAACATCCGCCTGGTCAGCGACTTCTGCGACCACGTTGCCGTGGTCAGCTTCGGCCGCAAATTGACGGAGGGTACGCCCGCCGCCTGCCTGGCCCATCCGGACGTGCAGGAGGCGTATTTCGGCCGCAAGCGCGCGCCCGTATCCGAAAGCGAGACCCATGCTGAGCGTATCCGGGCTCACGGCTAGTTACGGCGCGATCCGCGCCGTCCACGATCTGAGCGTCGAGGTGGGCGACCGGCAGTTCGTGGCCATCCTGGGCGCGAACGGCGCCGGTAAGTCCACCACGCTGCGCTCGATCGCCGGCCTGCATCGCCCCGTCGGCGGCACGATCCGCCTCGGCGGCAAAGCCATCTCGACCCTTCCGGCGCACAAGGTGGTGCGCAGCGGCCTGGCGTTGGTGCCCGAAGGCAGGATGGTGGTCGCACCGCTGACGGTGGAGGAGAACCTCCGCCTCAGCCGCTTCGCCGGGCGCGGGCGGGAGGCCGAGCTGATGGCGCGGGTCTTCGACCTGTTCCCCCGCCTGAAAGAGCGTCGCTGGCAACGCGCCGGGCTGATGAGCGGCGGCGAGCAGCAGATGCTGGCGATCGGCCGCGCGCTGATGACGGAACCGCGGGTTCTGGTGCTGGACGAACCGTCGATGGGACTTGCCCCATCCATCGTGGACCTGGTGTTCGACGCCATCGACACGCTGCACCGGCAGGGTCAATCGATCCTGCTGGTCGAGCAGGATACCGAGATCACGCTGGCCCGTTGCGACTACGCCTACGTCATGAAGCGCGGCCGCATCGTGGCGTCCGGCGACGCGGCGTCGCTGCGGGCCAATCCGCACATGTTCGATGCGTATCTGGCATGAGCGGGGCCGGCCGGATGTGGCGCTTCCGCCTGGGCGACGTCACCGTCTGCCGCGTGGGGGAGATGCTGTCCCCTGGCTTTGATCCGGCGTTCCTGTTTCCCGCCTTCGACCCGGCGGTGTTCGACGAGGACCCGCAATTGCGCGGCCCGGCGTTCTGGGATGCGGCGACGGGCAGGCTGATGTCCAGCATGCAGAGCTGGCTGGTCCGCACCGGGCGGGAGACCGTGCTGATCGATACCGGCTGCGGCAATGGCAAGGTGCGCACGGAGCCTGCGTTCCGCCGCTTCCACGACCTGTCGCTACCCTATCTGGAGACGCTGCAAGCGGCGGGTGCCCGGCCCGAAGACGTGACGATGGTGATCAACACGCATCTGCACGTGGACCATGTCGGCTGGAATACCCGGCTGCAGGACGGGCGCTGGGTGCCGGCGTTTCCGAATGCCCGCTACCTGATCGGCCGGCGGGAATGGGCGCACTGGCAGGACCCTGCCGGCGGTCCGGCGCTGCAGCCGGAAGGCGTGGCGGCGATCGAGGACAGCGTCCAGCCTGTGTGGGACGCCGGGCTGGTCGATCTGATCGACGACGGCGATGAGGTGGCGCCAGGCATGGTGGCCCGCGCGGCGCCGGGCCACACGGCAGGGCAGCTCGCCGTGTCGCTGCGTTCGGCGGGGGAGAGCGGACTGTTCACCGCGGATGTGTTCCACCAGCCGATGCAGATCGTGCGCCCCGACTGGAACAGCCGGTATTGCGAAGTGCCGGACGCCGCGATCGCCACCCGCCGCCGGATATTGGCCGAAGCAGCGGCGGCGGGGACCGTGCTGTTCCCGTCACACCCTGGCGCTCCCCATGCGGGCCGGGTGCGGCAGATTCCGGAAGGCCTGCGCTTTGCTCCGCTCTCGGACACGGAACTCAGCTGACGGCATGGCGAGCATCCGGCCCTTCTACGTCGCCACGCCGCAAGGCCAGATTCGCATGTGGCGGGTGACCGGCGGCTCGGCCGGCGTGGTCGCCAGCGACGTGCCGAAACCCCGGCCACCGTCAGGTATCCGAAGCAGTCGCCGCATGAGCTTGCCCAGACGATCGGGCTGTATCGCCGGTTTCTCGACTCGGCACGATAGGCCGGAAGGAA
>CAZZVB010000031.1:0-19238 GCA_964657445.1 uncultured Burkholderiaceae bacterium
CAGCCCGGAGATGGTCGGGGTAAGTCCTGTAGGGTGGGCTTCAGCCCACCGGAGAGGCGGCGTGTGGTGGGCCGAAGCCCACCCTACGTCTCAGCGGTGCCGCACCAGGGTCGGCATGCCCAGGAGCGATGAGAGCGGCGCCGGGTTGTTCGTCAGCGTCTTCAGCCCAAGCCAGGATGAGAACGGCGCCGCCTTATCGAGCAAAGTCCGGAAGCCCATCGTGGACGATAGCGGCGCCGGGTCGCGCGACAGCAGCGCGAAACCGAACGACGTGGACTTGTTGCTGGGCCACTGCCAGAAAATCGGCAGCTTGAGCCAGGACGACAGCGGCGTCGGGTTGCGCAGCAGCACCGGCAGCCCGAACAGGTTGGATAGCGGGGTCGCCGGATCCTCGGTCGGCCCGGAGTAGATCGAGGCGGCGACCTCCTCCGTGGCATCCGGGTTATGCTTCTCCAGGATCGAGGTCGCCTTCGCGCCCGCGCCGAACGGGGCGTTCACGATGACAAGGGCCGCGCCCTCTGTAATGCGCTTGACGCAGTAGCGCGCGTGCGGCGGCGACACGCCGCGCTGCACCATCGCATCCACGCCGGCATCGTTGGTCATGCTGGTGATCACATCGACCCCGAACTCGCCGTAGCCGGCTTCCTTCAGCTCGGCGGCTGCCGCCATCGCGTCTTCATTGTTGTGAAACAGTCGATAGAGCGCCATGTGCTGTGCTTCCCGTTATGCGTTCAAAAGTGTCGTCAGACGGCCGGCTCAGCGACCCCGACCCGGCGTATGAGTGGAACCATCGTGATCAGCGTCACGAAGAGAAGAACGACCTCGATGCCATAAACGACATCATACCCAGCACTGTCGCCGAGCACATATTGGGGAACAAGCCCCGCCGTGACGTCGCGGATGATGCCGCCCATGGCAATCGCCAAGCCCGCGGCGGAGGCTTGGACCGCGCCCCACGCGCCAAGCGCCAGCCCGGTTTGGTTGCGCGGCGCGAGGTTCATCGTCGCTGTCAGGGTTCCGTGCCCGAACAGCCCCGCGCCGAAGCCGATGAACAGGGTGCCGGCCGCGAACAGGAAGGCCGACGAAAACGGCGCGGCCATCATGACGGCGACAAAGGCCGGGATCCCGGCCAGGGCGCCATAACCGGCCATGCGGAACGGATCGGCCCCGCGGCTGAGCGCGCGCGAGGCGAGGCCGAACCCGAGCAGCCCACCGACGGCCAGCGTGGCTGTCAGCTTCGTGGTGTCACCCACGGAGAGGTGCAGCACCTGTCCGCCATACGGCTCCAGCAGCACGTCTTCCATGCTGAACGCCATGGTGCCGAGCCCGACAGCGAGCAGGCGGCGGAACGCATTGCCGCCCTGGATGAACGTGTTCCACGATTGCACGAAGCGCGGCGGCTCCTGTTGCGCCTGCAAAGGCTGCAAGTGCCGGCGGCTCTCCTGCTTCCACATGGCGACGCCATTCAGCACAATCGTGATCACCGCTGCAGCCTGGATGACCTGAACGAGCCGGCCCGGCGAGAAATCGGACAGGAAGGCGCCGAACAGCAGGGCGCTGGCGATCATGCCGAACAACAGCATGACGTACATCAAGCCGACCACATTGGGTTGGCTTTCAGCCGGAGCGAGATCGGTGGCGAGCGCGAGGCCCACCGTCTGCACGGTGTGCAGCCCGGCGCCGGTCAGCAGGAACGCCCCACCGGCCCCGACAAAGCCGATCCAGGCCGGCGCCTGACTGGCGTTTCCAACACCGGCCAAGACCAAGAGTGCGAAGGGCATCAGCGCCAGGCCGCCAAACTGCACCATGGTGCCGCGGAAGATGAACGGCACCCGACGCCAGCCGAGAGCGGACCTATGGACATCGGACCTAAACCCGATCAGGGCGCGAAACGGCGCGAAGATCAGCGGCAGGGCGATCATGGTGCCAACCAGCGACGCGGGCACGCTCAGTTCAACGATCATGACGCGGTTCAGCGTGCCGACCAGCAGGACCAGGGCCATGCCGACCGAAACCTGGAACAGCGACAGCCGCAGCAGCCGCGGCAACGGCAGATCGGGTGTGGCGGCGTCGGCGAAGGGCAGGAATCGAGAGCCAAGCCCGATCCAAGTACGCATCACCTTTTGGCTTACTCGGTTCATTGATGAAGCAAGTCCGTCAGGTCGTCGTTACGCCGGGGCATGCTGCGCGAAGGGCTGGACCATGCAGGCCCAGCCCCTCAGAGTGCTCTACTCAGTCAGCCTTGGCCGACTTGAACGGCGCCGCTGTGAGCGCCGGTGCGGCAGGCGCCGCAGACGGCGTCGGCACGACGTTGATCACGAACGAGGCCGGGGAGGCTGGCGAAGTCGCCGCCACCGGGGTGACCGTCATCGTGAAGCCGGGGTTAGCGTTGGGCTCAAACGCCGTCGGTGTGGCCGTGCCGTTCAGCATGGCGGTCTTCGGCCGGGCCGCACCCTGCCAGTACGACGACATCCAGTTGGTGTGCGTCATGACTGCAGTGTGCACGGCGAGCGACGTCAGCGCGACGCTGCCGAGGAAGAGCGGCAACCCGACGGTCGGGTTCACCACGCACCAAATTCTACCTTGGTTCATTGGTCATACCCTCCTTAGTGGAGCCAGGGGGAATAGATGTAGGCCAGGAAATGCGCGAACACCGAAATGACGAAGAACACGCGGGCGCCATCGATGACGTGCTTATGCAGCTCCTCAGATTCGATAATCGTCAAACCTGTCGGCCAGACCCGGGTCGGGTCGTCGATGCTGTGGGTCTCAGACACGTTACAGTACTCCTTTGAACAACGATTGGGATTTAGCGTTGCCACCGCTCGCTGCCGGACAAGTCGCCGTCTGGCCCACACGAGCACGACCCAGGCTGGCCCAGGACCGGAGATGACAATGACGATGCGTTACGGCCGGCCTGACCATTCGCCCCCTTTCGTTCCCGGCACTGTCAACCACCTATGACACTCGGGTGTGTAACGTTGACGCTACAGTTGTTCTAACACATGTCAAGCACGTAAAGCGCGAAACGAGCCGGCAAAATGGCTCTCCGCGGCAGAGTCTGGGGATGGAAAGCGGCTTCGGTTTCGTTACGGCCCAGCAGCAGCCGTGTGGATCGCAAGGCGCTAGTGGCTGAGCGTGTCCTGCGTGATGTGCGTGCCTTCAGGGGCAATCCCGGCCGGAGCTGGCCGCATCACCAGCACAGCGCCGGCCAAGAGCCCAAGCACCAGCACGCCCCAGACAAACCCAGCCGGCAGCCACTTCGGCAATGGGCCAAGCCGGACCCTGGCGCGGGGGGCCCGTGCCACAGAACCAGGCATCGGCAGGAGCTTGATCAGCCGCCGCGCCGTCACTCCGGCGGCCGCAAGCGCGTGGGGCGTGAGTTGCATCGCCCGTATGCAGGCGACGAGATCGTCCACCGCTTCAGCCTGCGACAGCTTGGCCCACTTGGCCGCCTGCACCCACGGATCACGGTCCAGCCGTGCCAGCGCTGAAAGCAGCGTCACTGGCGAGCCGTTCAGATCGTCCCCCACATCGGCGAACAGGAAGGCGTTGTAGCCGGAATTCTCGAGTGCAAATACGTCGGCGCGCGCCACGATCGTCTCCTAAGCCGGGTCGTCGCCGGCCTGACGGCGCGATCGTAGCATCAATTGACCCACTGCCCCCCATCGACGTCGATAACTTCTCCGGTCATGAAGTTTGGCGCGACCGTGGCCAGGAAGGCCGCCACCTCCCCGATATCGGCCGCGGTGCCGACCCTGCCCAGGGGGATCGAGCGCACGACCGCGTCCATGTTGGCGGCGAGCATCTGCTGTGTCAGGTCGGTGTCGATGGCGCCGGGGCAGATCGCATTGACGGTCACCGTGGGCGCAAGCTCCTTCGCGAGGCCGCGGGTCAGGCCCAGGACACCGGCCTTCGACGCGCAATAAGCGAACCGGCTGACGGCGGAGAACCCGGCGCCGGTATTCGCACTGACGGAGGATATGTTGATGATCCGCCCGCCGCCCTGCCGCAGCATCGCGGGCGCCACCGCCTTGCACCAGGCAAACTGGCTTTTGAGATTGGTGTCGATCGTGAGGTCCCACTCCGCCTCGCTGATCTCCAGCAGGCCTTTGGGCTGGCTGATGCCGGCATTGTTCACCAGCACGTCCACCCGGCCGAAATGCGCCTGCACGCCGGCCGCCGCCTGCTGCACCCAGGCGTAGTCGCTGACGTCGCCCTGCACGCCGATCGCCTCCACGCCGAGCGCGTGCATCTCTGCAACCGCGGCGTCCAGCGGCAGGCGATCGACCAGGGCCAGCGCCATTCCCCGGGCCGCCAAGGCGAGCGCGATGCCGCGGCCGATCCCGCGCGCACCGCCGGTCACCACGGCGACGGTCATTGCACGGGCTCCGGAACGTCGGCGTAGCTTTGCCTGACCTGCGCGAACATGTCTGCCAACGGTGCGCCCTCGGGCATCATCAGTTCGAACAGCTTGGATTTGACGAAGAAACGCCAGTGCACCGGCAGACCGGCGAGCAATCGGGCCATGTCGCGGTAGCTATGTCCACGCCGATCCGCCAGGTCATCATCGGCTCCCTATACCGCCGTCAGCCGCTCGATCCCGTAGACGCGATCAAGCACCAGCAGCGCCGCGATTGCGATCAGCATCTGCACGGTGCTGATCGCCGCGATCGACGGATCGAACTGGTTCTCCATGTAGCTGAGCATCACCACCGGCAGCGTGTTCGTGCTGGCGCTGCCGAAAAAGTAGGACAACGGCAAGTTGTCAAGCGAGGTCAGCACCGCGAACAACCCGCCTGCGAAAATACCCGGGCGCACCAGCGGCAACGTCAGGTGCCGGAGCACCTGCCAGCGGCTCGCGCCGAGGATGGAGGCACACTCCTCCAACTCGCGAGGCAGGCCGCGATAGGTCGCGATGACGGTTCGAACGATGTAAGGGATGCCCGCTACGGTGTGTGCGATCAGTAGCGACAGGAAGGATAGTCCAAAGCCGAGGCCCGCCAGGTAATACAGCAGGGCGAAGCCGAGCACGATGGCCGGCACGCTGATCGGCGCGAGCAGCAGGTTCACCAATGGTCCGGTCAGCCTGGTATGCCACCGCGTCAATACCAATGCCGCCGGTATGCCCAGCAACGCGCCCATCACGGTGGACGCAAATGCCAGCTCCAACGACACCGCGAGAGACGCCATGAACGGGCGGTAGTCGATGACGTGCTGATACCATTTCAGGCTGTAGCCCGGCATCGGAAACACGATGAACGACGATGACGAGAAGGACACCAGGACGACCGAGGCGATCGGCAGCGTGATGAACAGCATGAACAGCGCCATGTAGCCGAACAGCAGCGCCACCGGGAAGCTCGGCCACTTGCGGCGGCGCCTCATCCCGCCACCGCCCGGCGGCGCAGAATCCGGTATTGCAGGGCAAAGCAGATCACCGCGACCAGCATCAGCAGATTGCCCATCGCCGCCGCGAACCCCACGTCCTGAGTCGTGCTGAACTGCTGGTAGATCAGCAGCGAAATTGTGGTGATCTTGCCGCCGCCCAGCAGCAGCATGGTGAGGAAGCTGCCGTTGGTGACGACGAAGGTGAGCAGGCAGCCGGTGGCGATCCCCTCCGCGCTCAGCGGCAACGTCACGTGCCGGAACGTCTGCCAGCGCCCGGCGCCTAGCACGCGCGCCGACTCCTCCAGCCGCACGTCCACGCCCTGCAGCACCGCGCTGATCGACAACACCATGAACGGCACCAGCACGTGCACCAGGCCGATATAAACCGCGATGCTTTCGTCGGCGAGGTTGACCGGGTGCGTGACCAGGCCAAGCTGGCCGAGCCAGGTATTGAACAGCCCGCGCCGCGCCAGCAGCACGCGCCATCCGAAGGTCCGCATGATGATGGAGGTCAGCAGCGGCGCGATGACGAAGAACACGACCAGCGCATTCCAGCGCCCCGCAAACCGCACCATGAAGAACGCGACCGGGTAGCCAACAAGCAGGCTTGCAACCGTCACGATCAGGGCGACCTTCAGCGTCTCGAACAGCACGCCAGCGTAATACTCGTCAGTCAGCAGCTTGACGTAATACGATCCTGCGCCACCGCTGTCGCCGTGATGCGCCCGTAGCACGTTGGCCAGAAGCGGAACGACGAAGAAGGCGGGAAGGAACAGCAAGACCGGCACGCACCACATCGGGCTCGCCAGGCGATAGGCTCGCCCTTGGTGGGCTGAAGCCGACCAGTAACGCATCACTCCAGCACCGCCGGATCACCCGCATCCCAAGACAAGCCGACAACTCCATCGTCCGCGACCGGCTGCCGGGTTTGACTATAGACGAACAAGGGCGCGTCCTGCCCGTCCACCCTCAACTCATACGCGTAATACGAACCACGGAACACCACGTCCTTCACCCGCGCGCGCAGATGGCCCCCCTTATCGAAGGCCATCTTCTCGGGCCGCACCGCCAGCACCACGAGTTGCCCGGCGGCAAGCCCAGCGTGACGCACGCATGCAGAGGCGCCGGGCTGGAGGTCCAACGCCACAGTCCACTCGCCCTCGCCGCAAGCGCCTCGCACCGTGCCGGTGAAGATGTTGGCGGTGCCCAGGAACTCCGCCACGAAGCGCGTCTTCGGCCGGTCGTACACCTCCGCCGGGCGACCGATCTGCACCACCTCGCCGGCATTCATCACGGCAACGCGGTCGCTCATCGTCAGCGCTTCCTCCTGGTCGTGCGTCACCAGGATGGAGGTGATATCGAAGCGCCGCTGCAGCTCCCGCAACTCGAACTGCATTCTTTCGCGCAACGACTTGTCGAGGGCGCCCAGCGGCTCGTCCAGCAGCAGCACCGCAGGCTCCGTGGCCAGCGCCCGTGCGAGCGCCACGCGCTGCTGCTGTCCGCCGGAGAGCTGCTGCACCGCGCGGTCTTCGAACTGATCGAGGCGCACGGTTTGGAGCATGGCGCGCGCAACGCGGGTGCGCTCGGCCTTGGCGACGCCGCGCATCTTCAGTCCAAATGCCACGTTCTCGCCCACCGTCATGTGCGGGAACAGGCTATAGCTCTGGAACACCATGCCCAGCGCGCGCTTGTTCGGCGGCAGCCCCGTCACATCCCGCCCGCCGATCCGCACGCTGCCGGTATCCGGAACCTCGAACCCGGCGATGATGCGCAACGTCGTGGTCTTGCCGCATCCGGATGGCCCCAGCAGCGCCAGCATCTCGCCTTGCGCCACGTCCAGGCTGAGCGGTTTGATCACCTGAATGGCGCCGAAGCGTTTGCTCACGTCCTGCAGTTGCAGGGCTTGCGTCACGAATGGCCCTCCAAGCGTCGCCTTCGCCTATACAGGCCCGTTCTGCCTTGCGCCAGATTCAGATTAGTGAATAGGCTTGGCCCGCTGTACATGGGGGCTTTTACCATGCCTAGGGCAGGATCTTGGTGCGTCGCCGTCGCCATCGTAACGTTTGCGGCCCAGCAGTCCTGGGCGGCGGACCTCACCGTCGGCGCGTTCGGCGGCGTCTGGGAACAAAGCCTGCGCAAATGTGTGATCGCCCCGTTCGAAAAGCAGACTGGCAAGACGGTGGACGTCGTGCTCGGCTCGCCGACGCAATGGCTAAACCAGATCGCCGCCAGCCCCGGCAAGCCACCACTCGACATCGTCTATAACCCGACCGAAACCGCCTACGAGGCGATCGACCGCGGCCTGATAGACAAGTTCTCCAAGGAGACGGTGCCCAACGCGTCGGAGGTCGAGCCGCAATTCGCTTCCATGGGCGACGGCTACGGCGTGGTGCATAATTACGGCGCGATGGGCATTATCTACAACAGCCAGTCGGTAAAGGAGCCGCCTAAGGATTGGAAGGACTTCGTCTCCGGGACGATCGGGGGCAAGTGGAAGGCCATGATGCCGAGCGTCAACTACCCGAGCGGCGGTTTGACGGTCTCGGTCTGGTCCTTTGCAAAAACGTTCGGCGGCGGCGTGGACGATATCAAACCGGGGATCGAAGCGATCAAACGGATGAAGGAGAGTGGCAACCTGAGCTTCTGGACCGACCCGAACAGCGTATTGAATGCGCTGAAGAGCGGCGACATCGACATGGCGCTGTATTGGGACGGCCGCGCCTACGCCTTCATCGACGACGGCAACAGTGAGTTCAAATACTACTCGCCCGAACCCGGCGTCGTCGTCGCGATGACATGGATCCAGAAAGTCAAAAACAGCCCGCCGCTGGGCTTCGAGTTCGCCAACTATGCGCTCAGCACCGCGGCGCAATCCTGCTTCGGCAGCACGATCCGCTACGGCATCGCCAACAAGGACGCCAAGTTCGACCCGGCGATCGCCCACGAAATCACGCCCACCTCGATCCTGGTCGTGCCGCCTTACAAGGAGATCGTCCCCAAGCAAGGCGCCTGGATCGAAGCTTGGAACAAGGCAATCGGGCGCTAACGATGTCATACCGCGTCGGCGTCGATATCGGCGGCTCGTTCACCGACTTCGCCGTGTTCGACGAAGCCACACGGGCCATCACCAGCCTCAAGGTATTTTCCCGCCCCGACGAACCCGGCGCCGAAGTCCTCGAAGGCATCCGTCTGCTGCAGGAGCGGTATGGCATCGCGCCGGCAGACATCAGCTACTTCACCCACGGCACGACGGTCGGGATCAACACGGTCATTCAGCGCAAGGGTTTGCGCCTGGCGTTGTTCACCACCGAACACTTCCGGGACGTGCTTGAACTCGCGCGCCTGAAAATCCCGGACATGTACAGCCTGCTTTCCAAACGCCCGGAACCTCTGATCGCCAGGGACATGGTGTTTGGCGTGACCGGCCGCATCGGTGCCGACGGCGGCGAGCAAATCCCGCTCGACCACGATAGTCTCTCTCGGGCCGTCGCCGGATCGCAGGCGGCCGGGGCGGAAGGCATCGTAATCGCCTTCCTGCACGCCTACCGCAACCCGGCGCATGAAATTGCGGCGAAGGCGCTGGTGCAGCAGATGGCGCCCGGCTTGCCGGTGTTCTGCTCCAGCGCCACCTGGCCGATCATCCGCGAGTACGAGCGGACCATCACCGCCGTCATCGGCGGATACGTGCAGCCCCGGGTCTCGCACTACCTGTCTTCCCTTCAGGCGGCGCTGAAGACCGTGGGCGTCACGCCGGAGCCGCGCATCACCAAGTCCAATGGCGGGGTGATGACGGCCGAGCAGGGCAAGGACGATTGCGTGCAGATGATCCTGTCCGGCACCGCGTCCGGCGTCATAGGCGCGGCCTATGTTGCCGAAATCTGTGGGCTGCCTCGCTGTATGAGCCTCGATATCGGCGGCACCAGCGCGGACGTGGCGCTGATCATGGACGGCCAGCCGCAATACGGCACCGGGGAGCGCATCGGCGAGTTCCAGATCTTCGTGCCCTCCGTCGCCGTCAGCTCCATCGGCGAGGGCGGCGGGTCCATCGCCTCGATCGATAAGTTGGGCGTACTGAAAGTGGGGCCGGAGAGCGCCGGGTCCCGCCCTGGCCCGGCCTGCTACGGCCGCGGCGGCACCCGCCCCACCATCACCGACGCTTTCGCCGCCTGCGGCATGGTGGGCCTGGCAGAGATCGGCTACGCCGCCGTCACCGTCGATCGGGACCGTGCCCGCACCGCCATCGCGCCGCTGGCGGAGACGCTCGGCCGTAGCGTGGAACAGACGGCTGAGGCCATCATCCGCATCGCCGTGTCGGGCATGTATTCCGACGTCAGCGGCCTGGTGTCCCGCTTTGGCATCGACCCGCGGGAATTCGCCTGTCTCGCCTTTGGCGGCGCCGGGCCGATGATGGCCTGCTTCCTGGCGCGCGAACTAGGCATGAAGGAAGTCGTGGTCCCGCCGGCGCCCGGCGTGCTCAGCGCACTGGGCGGCCTGATCGCCGATTTGAAGAACGACTTCCTGCAGACGCTCTACCTCGATATGGACGCCGACGCCGCCGTCACCGTGAGGGCGGCGTTCGCGACGCTGGAGCAGCGGGCGGTGGCCTGGCTGCGGCAAGACCAGGGCTATGATGGCCCGCACCGCCTGACCTACTCGGCGGAGATGCGCTACCGCGGCCAGGCGTTCGAACTCGATACGCCGATCGACGCAGCAGCGATCGCCGCAGCCGACCACGCCCTTATGATGGAGGCGTTCCACGCGGCGCACGAACAAATCTATGGCCACGCCGACCGCAATGCGCCGCTGCAACTGATCGCAATACGCCTGGTGATCGCCGGGCAGACCGACAAGCCCGACTTGCCGCGCCATGCGCTGCAACCTGGCCCGGCATCCATGCTGCGGGAGGCAGAAGTCTGGATGGACGGCCGGTTCCGCCAGGTGGGCCTGTATCGCCGGACCGACCTGCGCAGCGGCCAAAGCTTCAGCGGCCCCGCCGTCGTGACGCAAGACGATTGCACCACCGTAGTGCCGCCGGGTTACGCTGCGGTGGTGGACGAATACACCAACATCCGGATCACGGAAGCCACGCCATGAGCCTGGACAATGCCAGCCTGCAAGTGCTGGCCAATTACTGCGCCGCCGCCGCGGAAAGCATGGGCTGGACGCTGATGCGGACCGCCCACTCGACCTTCGTCAAGGAAACGGAGGATTTCTCCTGCCAGGTGCTGACGCCGGAAGGGCTGACCGTCGCCTCGCCCAAGACGTTCGGCGCCACCTGGTACACCGGGCTCGACTATGGCGGCGTGATTCCGCTGTTCGACTACCGCGAGGGCGACATCTGCATCACCAGCGACCCCTACGCCGGCTACGTCGCCACCCACACGCCCGACGTCCACATGTGGAAGCCGGTATTTCGTGACGGCCGCCTGGTCTGCTTCGTCGGCAACCACATCCACAACACGGACGTCGGCGGTGCCGTCCCCGCCACCCTGTCGCGCAGCCTGACCGAGATCCATCAGGAGGGCCTGCGCATCCCGCCGATGCGCCTGGTGCGCGACGGGGTCATGAACGAGGACCTGCTGCAAATCATCTCCCGCAACGTACGCCTGCCGGAGCAGAACTGGGGCGACCTCAACGCCCAGATCGCCTGCGTCAACGTTGGCGAGCGTAAGGTGCACGAGATCATCGACCGCTTCGGGCTGGAGCCGTTCAGCACCGGCCTGAACGCCCTGCTCGACTACGCGGAAAAGCAGTCCCGCGCGCTGATCGCCAGCCTGCCGGACGGCGAGTGGTTCTTCGCCGACTACGCCGACGAGGATTCACCCGGTGGCCAGCCGGTGCGCATCGCCGTCACCCTGCGCATCCACGGCGACTCGCTGACGATCGACTTCACCGGCAGCGACCCCCAGCTTGTCTCCTCGCTCAACATGCCGACCGGCGGGCTGGAGCGGCATTCGCTGGTGATGGTGGGCGTGGTCTATGCGCTCTATACGCTCGACCCGACGCTGACGCTGAACTACGGCCTGGTGCGGCCGGTGCGGGCGATTTCGCCGCCGGGAACGGTGATGAACGCGATTGAGCCGGCCGCGGTCGGCATGCGCAGCCTGCTCAACAATGTGACGCAGACCGCCGTAATCGGCGCCTTCGCCCGCGCCCTGCCTGACCGCCTGCCGGCTTCGCCTGCGAACGGGCTGAGCCTGATGAACGTGAAAACGGCGACCCGCACCGGCCGGGCCGTCATGGCGTCGGTCGGCCCGGTTGGCGGCGGCGCCGGCGGCGGCCCTGCGGCGGACGGGGCCGAGGGCTCCGGCGCCAACATGTCGTTCCTGAAGAACACTCCCGTCGAGATCAACGAGGCGGAGGTGCCGATCCGCGTGCACCGCTACGGCCTGGTGCCGGATACCGGCGGCGCCGGGCGGTGGCGCGGCGGCTCGGCGCTGGAGATGGAGTTCCAGGTATTCGCCCCACAGACCATGATCACCGCGCGCAACCGCGACCGGACCGTGTTCTCCGCCTGGGGACTGGCCGGCGGCGAAGCCGGAGCGGTGTCACGTTTCGCCAAGAACCCGGACGGCCCGGGCACGGTAGAGTTAGGCTCCACCGACGTCGTGTTGTGCGAACCCAACGATGTGATCCTGATCCAAGGGCCTGGCGGCGGCGGCTATGGCGACGCGTTGGACCGACCAGCGGAGGACGTGCTGAGCGACATCAAGCGCGGCTTCGTCTCGCCGGACCGCGCGCGCAGCGACTACGGCGTGGTGCTTTTGGATGGGGCAATCGACGCCGCGGCCACCGCGCGCTTGCGCGGCGACATGGCCCGTCAGCGCACGCCGGGCGAGTTCGGCCACGGCCTGGGCCGCCGCACATTCGAAGCTGTGTGGACCCGGCCGCGCTACGACGTGCTCACCCGCTTGCTGGCCGACATGCCCGTGACCTGGCGCTTCTTCGTCAAGCACCGCGTCTTCGCCGCCCTGAAGGGCAAGACCGCTCCGGCCGATGGCGGCGCACGCGACGTCGTCCACGCCTACACCGCGCTCACCGCCAGCTTCGCCGATCTACCGCCGACCCCGGCCGCTTTGCTGGCGGAGTATGCCGAGGCCGCCGAGTAATGCAGAGCACGGCGCCATACTGGTGGGACGCCGCTCCGCCGCAAACCCTGCCCAGGGCCGAGGTGCTGCCCGCCTGTGACGTCGCCATTGTGGGGGCTGGCTACACCGGGTTGTCCGCCGCGATCACCCTCGCGCGGGCCGGCCGGTCGGTGCAGGTGTTCGACAAGCAACGGCCGGGCGAGGGCGCGTCCACCCGCAATGGCGGCATCACCAGCGGCAATCTGCGCCCGACCACAGCGCAGCTCGAGCGCCGCTTCGGCCCGGAAAGGGCGGAGGCGATCCAGGCCGAAGCACAGACTGCGCGGGAGGATCTTTACCGTTTCATCGCCGAGGAAAAGATCGAGTGCGACTTCAAGCTGGTCGGCCGTTTTCTGGGCGCAGCGACCCCAGAGACTTACGAAGCCCAGGCACGCGAAGCCGAGCGGCTGGCCCGCACGCTCGGCATCGAGGCCTACGCGGTGCCGCGTGCCGAACAGCGCTCGATCCTCGGCACCGACTACTATTACGGCGGCAGCGTGCGCATGGATATCGGCGGCATCCATCCGGCAAAGCTGCACGCCGGCATGCTGCGCTTGGCCCTTGCCGCCGGGGTGCTCGTGCATGGTGAGACTGCGGTTCTAGGCGTCGTGCCCGACGGCGACAGCTTTTCAGTGCGGACCGCCCGTGGATCAACGGCGGCCCGTCACGTGATCACCGGGTCGAACGGCTACACGGATGAGTCCGACAAATGGCTTAGGCGCCGCCTTGTTCCGGTGCGCAGCCGCATCATCGCCACCGCCCCGCTCTCACCCAACCTGATGGGCGTGCTGATGCCCCAGCGCATGATGATCAGCGACTCGCGGCAAAACCACTATTATTATCGCCCGTCACCCGACGGGACGCGTATCCTGTTCGGCGGCCGCGACGGCACGATCGAGGGTGACCCGCAATGGCCGACCGCGGCGCTGCAGAAGACGCTCGTCGGCCTGTTCCCCGAACTGCGCGGCACCGACATCACTCATAGCTGGTTCGGTCACGTCGCGATGAACCGCGACATGGTCCCGCGCATCTTCAGCCGCGGCGGCATCCGCTATGCCGCCGGCTATTGCGGTTCCGGCACGGTCTGGGCCCGCTGGGCCGGCCAGAAAGCCGCGTGGCAGATCATGGGAGACGACGCCGGCACGTCCGCACTCGACTTCCGGCCGCCCGCTGCCGTCCCGCTGTTCAACGGCAAGCCTTGGTTCATGCCTGCCGTTTTCGCCAAGATGACGTTGCAGGATCGGCTGACCGAGCGGAAACGGGCCAAGATCAGCGCGTAACCCACTGCCATATGCGGGGCACGCCGGCGGGTGGACGAGCCGGCGCGTTACGCCTGCTTCAACTCGATCAGGCTGCGCCTGATCGCCCGGCCGCGCACGATCTTGTCCTCGATATAGCCGCCGTCGCCCCAGCGCACCGCACGCGCCATCGCCTGGGCGTCCTCGGTAAAGCGCGCCAGCATCTCCAGCAGCGCCTCCCGGTTGTTGAGGAACACGTCGCGCCACATCACCGGGTCGGAGGCCGCGATGCGCGTGAAATCGCGGAACCCGGCGGCGGCAAAGCGCATCACCTGCTGCCGGCTCTCATCAGCCAGATCGTCCGCGGTGCCGCAGATGGTAAATGCGATCAGGTGCGGCAGATGGCTCACGATGGCGACGACCCGGTCATGATGCGCCGGGTCCATCACCTCGATCATGGCGCCCAGGCCTTTCCAGAGTGCCGCCACCTTGTCCACCGCTGCCGGGTCGGTGTCCGGCGGCGGTGTGATGAGGCAGTAACGCTCCTCGAACAGCGTCGCGAAACCCGCATCGGGGCCGGAGAACTCGGTGCCGGCCATCGGGTGCGCCGGCACCAGATGCACGTCGCCGGTCAGCCCTTCCGACAGGTCGCGGATCACCGACTGCTTGGTGGACCCGGTGTCCGTCACCACGCAGCCTGGCGACAGATACGGCGCCATAGCCAGGGCCAGCTTCGCGAAGGTGCCCACCGGCGCCGCCAGCATGACGCAGTCAGCCCCAGCAACGGCGCGGGCCAGGTCCGGCTCGACGGCGTCGGCGATGCCGAGTTTCGCCACACGCTCCAGAACCGCCGGATCGCTGTCGGTCGCGATGACTTCGCCCACCAGGCCAGGGCGAGCCTGCAGCGCGCGCGCGACCGAGCTGCCGATCAGTCCCAGGCCGACGATGACGAGCTTGCGGAAGACCTGATCAGGCATGCACGGCTTGCAGCGGAGTGCGCTCTGCGAGCGCCTCCGTGACCAGGTCGCATTCCTCGGACGTGCCGACCGTGATGCGAAGGCAATGCGGCAAACTGTAGCTCCGCATGGCGCGCACGATGATGCCGCGGCGGCGCAACGCCTGGTCGGCGGCATCGGCGGCATCGGCTGTGCCGAAATCTGCCAGGATGAAGTTGCCTTCGCTCGGCCAGACGTGGATGCCCAGCGCTTCCAAGGAAGTGGACAGCTTGGCGCGCTGTGTCGCGTTGTGGGCCCGCCCGGCCTCGACCCAATGCGGCTCGGACAGCGCTGCGACCCCTGCCTCCTGCGCGGCCAGTGAGACGTTGAACGGCCCGCGCACCCGGTTCAGCACATCGATGATGGACGGCGGCCCGTAGCACCAGCCGAGCCGCACTCCGCCCAGGCCGAAGATCTTGCTGAACGTGCGGGTCATGACGGTGTTGTCATTGGCGTTCACCAGCGCCACGCCCGGATCGAAGTCTGGACGATCGACGTATTCGCAATAGGCAGCGTCGATCAGCAGCAGCACGTCGGGCGGAAGACCGGCCCGCAACCGCTCCATCTCCGGCTGCGGGGTCATGCTGCCGGTGGGGTTGTTGGGATTGGCGACCAGGACCATGCGCGTTGCCGGGGTGACGGCGGCGAGCATTGCGTCCACGTCCATAGCCAGGTTGCGTTCCGGCACCTTGATGACGTTGGCGCCGACGCCTTTGCCGCCGATTTCATACATGACGAAGCCATGCGCGCTCATCAGGATGTCCACGCCAGGCCCCGCATAGGCGTGGATCATCAGCGCCAGCAGCTCATCGGACCCGGCGCCGCACACGATGCGCTCCGGATCGAGCCCGAAGCGCGTCCCGATCGCCTGGCGCAGCGCGTGGCAGCCGCCATCGGGGTAGCGATACATCTCGGTCGCGGCGCGTTGCAGCGCGGTGATGGCCGCCGGCGGCGGACCGAACGCGCCCTCATTGGACGACAGCTTGATCACGCGGTTGACCCCGGCGAGCTGCGCCTCACCGCCGACATAGGGCGCGATGTTCAGAACGGAGGGGTTCGGGCGCGGGGCAGTCATCGCAGTTAAGCTCCTTCGATCGGCACGGCATAGGCGCCCACGACGATGGGGGGGCGCAGCGTGGCGGCAAGATGGTTCAGGCGCGGGTCGTTCTCGGCCACAAACCCGGCGACGTCCACCAGAACGCGGGCCGCCGATGATCCGGGGTCGCGGCGCAGCACCGTGGTGCCGGCATCGAAACCGGCTGCCGCCAGCGTCTGGCTCAGCCGGGCGCGGCTGTGCTCGAGCGCGACTTCGAGGCCGAGCAGAGACCGGTCATTGCCGCTCGGATCGGGCGCGGCGGCCGATACGACGAAGCCCTGGACCTTGGGCGAACCGTCCGGCCGCGGCGCCCAGAACGGCAGTCGCGCGGTGACGTGGATGCGCGGCTCGTCCTTGTGCAGGAGCGCGGTCCACCACGCGCCGGCAACAGGTTCCTCGTCAAAGGGCAGCGGCAGAACAGCCGCCGTCGCCGACCCGGCGCTCACGTCGCGAATGGCCTGGGCCGGGGTCCGGTAGCTTCGCAGGGGAACCAATGCGCCGAAATGTTCGCGCGCGATGGCGGTGAAAGCGCCCGTCGGGTCCGGATCGCAGACCGACAGGACGAACGGCCCCTGGATCGCCGTCATGCCGCATATCAACTCCCGCCACATCATGACCAGGCTGGAACGAGGAAAACGCCCGGAATGGTTGGCCAGCAACCGCTTGACGATCGACGCCTCCCGCCCTGGCCGCAGCGCCACCCGGCCCTTCACCGCCAGCTGCCCGACCTGCTCCACCAGCTTGGCCCGGCGCAGCAGCAGGTCGTGCAAAGCGTCATCCACCTGGTCGAGCTGTGTACGGAGTACCAGCAAGGGGGACGGCACATCCGGCTCAGGCGGCTTCAGCGTGCTAGACATATGAACGGAATAACCCTGAGCGTCGGCGCGGGCAAACGCGCGTTTAATGTGGAGTTGCCGCCGTTGCGGCGCATAGCCATACAAGGCAGCGTGGATCAGACGCTACCCCATTCCGAAGTCGAACCGCTCGGTGAATTCGCGCATCAGACTGCGCATTTCGCCGGGCCGTTTGCGCTGGATTGCGGGCAGGTGCTTGCGGGGATTGATGTCGCATACCGCACCTATGGATCGCTCAACGAAGCGCGCAGCAACGCGATCCTGGTCTGCCATGCGCTCACTGGCGACCAATACGTGGCAGAACGCCATCCTTTGACCGGCAAACCCGGCTGGTGGGACGCGGTGGTCGGACCTGGCCGCCCGATCGATACCGACCGGTTCTACGTCATCTGCGCCAACGTGCTCGGCTCCTGCCTCGGCTCCACCGGGCCCCGGTCGATCAATCCGGCGACCGGAGAGCCGTGGGGCACCGAGTTCCCGCCGATCACCATCCGCGACATGGTGCGCGCCCAGCACTGCCTGGTGGATCGCCTCGGGGTGCAGCGCCTGTTCGCCGTCATCGGCGGGTCGATGGGCGGCATGCAGGCGCTGGAATGGGCCGCCACCTTCCCGGACAAGGTGTTTGCCGCCGTTCCGATCGCGACCGCGCCGTTCCATTCCGCTCAGAACATCGCCTTCCACGAGGTGGGGCGCCAAGCGATCTTCGCCGATCCGGATTACGTGGGCGGGCGCTACTGGGAGAGCGGGCGGGTGCCGGCCCGCGGCCTGGCGGTTGCGCGGATGGCAGCGCACATAACCTACCTCTCGGAACAGGCATTGACCCGCAAGTTCGGCCGCCGCCTGCAAGCCGGTCCCGACAGCGCGAAGGAAGCGCTCAGCCTGTTCGGCGACATGTTCGAGGTCGAGAGCTACCTGCGCCACCAGGGCAGCACCTTCGTGCGCCGGTTTGACGCCAATTCCTACCTCACCATCACGCGTGCGATGGATTACTTTGACCTCGCGGCCGAGCACGATGGCGATCTTTCCGCCGCGTTTCGCGGGTCTCGCAGCCGGTTCTGCGTAGTGTCGTTCACCTCCGACTGGCTGTTCCCGACTGCGCAGTCCCGCACCATCGCCCGCGCGCTGAATCGTGCGGCCGCCAACGTGAGCTTCGTGGAGATCGCCTCCGACAAGGGCCACGACGCATTTCTGCTCGACGAGCCGGATTTCCACCGCACGCTCGGAGGGTTCCTGCGCGGCTGCGCCGAGCACGCCGGGCTGCTTGGATAGCGGCCGCAGGTGAGGAAGCCCGTTCAATACGTCGCCAAGAACATGCGGCTGGATTTGCGGCTGATGGGCGAGATGATCTCGCCGGGGAGCCGGGTGCTCGACATCGGCAGCGGCGACGGGAGCCTGATTGAGTATTTGTTCCGGACCCGCGGCTGCGACGCGCGCGGGATTGAACTGGACATGGCCGCGGTGACCCATGCGGTCGCGCACGGCTTGCCGGTGATGCATGGCGACGCCGACACCGACCTGGAGCACTATCCGGACGCGGCGTTCGACTACGTGGTGCTGTCGCGCACCCTGCAGGCGGTGGAACGCCCGCGGGAAGTGCTGCGCCAAATGCTGCGCATCGGCACCCGCGCCCTGGTGTCGTTCCCAAACTTCGGCCACTGGCTGGTGCGCTGGCAGTTGCTGCTGGGCGGCCGCATGCCGATGACCAAGACCTGGGACCGTCCCTGGCACGAGACTCCGAACATCCATCCCTGCACCGTCCGCGACTTCTTCGAACTATGCGAGCAGGAAGGCTATGCCGTGGAGCGCTGGCTGGCGGTGGACGAAGCCGGGTTGCGGTCGCCGTGGCGTCGTTTTCCGTTCATGGCCAACATCTTCGGCGAGCAGGCGCTCTTTCTACTGCGCCGGGCGAGCTAACCTGCCGGCTCCTCCTCCCGCAGCGCCTTTCCGGGCGCCGGGGGCTGCAACTGCCAGGGGACGCCGATCACCGCGAGGTCCTCTCCCCCATTGCGCAGCAGGGCATTGCGGAGGCGGCGTTCGCGGTGGGTGTGCATCAGCGCTTCCCACCAGCGTTTCTCCACCAATTGCGGCAGCACCACTGCGATCGGCCGGCCAGGCTCGCGCTTCTCCTGTTCCTCGATCAGGCGCAGCAGCGGGCCCAGCACGCTGCGATACGGCGAGGACTGCACCTTCAAGTGCGGCACCGGCAGACCAGCCGCCTGCGCCGGCCGCTCGACGCAGTGCTGCCACTCGCCGCGCAGTCCTTTCTCGTGCTCCTCGGCCTCAGGCCCCTCCAGCTCCGTGCAATGCAACGCGGTCACATCGGGTGACAGCCGCATCGCGAACGCCACCGCCTTCTGCGCCACTCGGTCCCACCGGCTGATCGGGATCAGCAAATAGGGCGCGTGGTGCTGGTGGAAACTGAGCGGCGCGGTCTGCCCCTGCAGCAGTTGGTGCTCGAGCGCCTCGTAGTAGCGATGTATCTGGTGCAGCAGCAGCAGGGTGGCGGGGATGATCAGCACCGTCAGCCAGGCGCCCTC